>LNFE01000204.1 GCA_001464575.1 Acidobacteria bacterium Ga0077553
GGGGTGGCGGATGGAGCCGTGGTCATCGCGGCGATTACGAGCTGTACGAACACGTCGAACCCGTCGGTTCTGGTAGCCGCGGGGTTGGTGGCGAAGAAGGCTGTCGAAGCCGGCTTGTCGACGAAGCCGTGGGTGAAGACCTCGCTCGCGCCGGGTTCGAAGGTGGTGATCGATTACCTCGCCGACGCCAAGCTGCTGCCGTATCTCGAGACGCTGAAGTTCAACCTGGTTGGCTTTGGCTGTACAACCTGTATTGGCAACTCGGGTCCGCTGCCGGACGATGTTTCGAAGGCCGTAAAGGACGGAAACCTGACCGTGGCGGCCGTGCTTTCGGGCAACCGGAACTTCGAGGGCCGTGTGAATCCGCAGGTGAAGGCGAACTATCTGGCTTCCCCGCCCCTGGTGGTGGCGTATGCGCTGGCGGGCCGCGTGGACCTCGATTTACAGAACGAACCCATTGGGCAGGGTAAAGACGGCCAGGACGTCTACCTGAAGGACATTTGGCCGACCGATGCCGAGGTGCAGGCCGCCGTGGCCGAATCCGTCCGGCGGGAACACTTCGCCAAGCAGTACGCCTCCGTTTTTGATGGCGATGACAACTGGGCCGCGATTCCGAAGCTGACCGGCGATCAGTACCAATGGGACGATGCGTCGACCTACATCAAGCATCCGCCCTACTTTGAGAACATGGCGGACCCGACGCAGGGCATCGCCGACCTGGCTAACCTGCGGGTGCTGGCGAAGCTGGGCGATTCGGTAACCACGGACCATATCTCGCCCGCCGGCAACATTGCCAAAGATTCGGCGGCGGCGGAGTATCTGCTTTCGCTGGGCGTGAAGCAGAGCGACTTCAACAGCTACGGCGCGCGGCGCGGTAACCATGAAGTGATGGTGCGAGGTACGCTCGCCAACATCCGGTTGAAGAACGAGATGGCGCCGGGGACCGAGGGGTCGTGGACGACCCACGTGCCTTCGGGCGAGAAGATGTGGATCTACAACGCGGCGATGAAGTATCAGGCCGAGGGCGTGGGTCAGCTGATTCTGGCGGGTAAGGAGTACGGTTCGGGCTCGTCGCGCGACTGGGCAGCGAAGGGCGTGGCGCTGCTGGGGGTGAAGGCCGTCATTGCCGAAAGCTTCGAGCGGATCCACCGGTCGAACCTGGTGGGTATGGGCGTGCTGCCGCTCGAGTTTATGAACGGCGACACGCGGGAGAGCCTGGGGCTGACGGGCCAGGAAGCGTTCTCGATTTCGGGCGTGGCGACGGCGGCCGAGGGCGATAAGATCGCTACCGTTACCGCGGACGGCAAGACGTTCCCGGTGAAGGTTCGGATCGATACGCCGATGGAGATTCTGTATTACCGGAACGAGGGTATCTTGCCGTTCGTGCTTCGGCAACTGGCCGCGAAATAGCGGCGTCCTAAACCCGGGGAGAACCGAAGGCTCCAAGCTTTCGTCCATCGCCAAGCTGTCCGCAGCTCGGCCTGAACTCTCCGGGTTACCCCGGGATTTAACCGCACCGAGCGGGATCGCCTCTGCGCGGCACGCAGAATTGATCCCGCCCTGTCCGGCACGTTGGAGCCTTCGCTCGCGGGGTCTTAGTTGGCGCTTCGCCTCTGGGTTCGATCGCTACTCGCGGGTCCTCTGGGTCAAAAGGAGTGCCGGGCGGCATGATTAACCACATGTCCTCGGTTGCAGAGGGCCCTGGAATTTCTATGGGCCGACGCCGAATGTTTCTACGCTGACCGGCCTCGCGGCTTTCCTCGGCATCACAGCAGGTGAACTGACGTGGTTTACCGGGCTCCGCGGTGCGTCCCATTGCCATTTGCAGTCGATTCCGAAGAGGTCCGGTGGCACTCGCCAATTCGCCGTGCCGATGCCGCAGTTGAAGGCAATTTAGCGAGTGAGTCTGGCCGAGCTGTTTGCTCCGGTTCCGTTCCACCGGGCCGCTCATGGCTTCTTCCGGGCCCGATCGATCGCACGTGCAGTTGGCGGCCCTGCTGAACCTTCACTTGGCCGACTTCTTCCCTCCCCTCCGCTTTCCTCGCGTTGCCGCGTTTTTCCGGACGGCCGGATACCCGCAGCCGGTGGCCGACGCGCTCACGATACGCGCTTACCGGCTCAGCGGGCTGGCCCGGTGGGCCAGTTTGCGGGATCCAGGCTATGCGAATGGCTTGGCGTTTTCCGGCCCCGCGTAAACGCGCACGTTTCTTCCTCATGGTGCGGCTGATACACCCGGAGCAACGCTAACATCTGCTTGGCCGGGTAGCCCATGCTACAGCGGTAAACCCCAGCAAGGGTGCGCGGCTGCGGGCGATCTTTGATGCGATCACTTGGCCGTAAGGAAGATCGCATCGACGGATAGGGTTCCGCCGCCGAAGAGGGCGAGGGGGATCCCTTCGCCAGAATGGTAGACGGCGAAGGATCCGCCCGGCTTGGCGACGCGGACGGTTTGCCGTTCCGCGTCCACCACCCAGAACTCGGAGCAGCCGGTGGCGAGGAAGAGCTCTTCGCGCTCATACATTTCGCTGGCGGAGTTCGAGGAGCTGAGGACTTCAAGGATCAGGTCCGGGGAGCCGGCGATGTTGTCTTCCTCGAGATCTGCCCGTTCCCGCCACAGAAAGCCGACGTCGGCAGCGCGCAACTCGTGCTCCGGGCGGGGGCAGAAGGCCATCTCCATACACAGCCAACCCTTTTCGCAGGCGAACGGCCGCAACAGGTCGTACAAGCGAGACTGGAGAACTAAATGCTTCTTCTTTGGCCGGGTCGTCGGCACCACCTCTCCCCGCTGCAGTTCAAACACAAAATCGCCTGCCGGCTCGGGCAAGGCCTGAAACTCCGCGACGGTCATTAACTTCGTTGCCGCTACAACCATACGGACCCCCTACTTCTTGACGCTGATCTCTTTGAAAAACACCGTGTCCTTAGCGCCGTGGTTCTGAATCCCGATGTACCCTTTCCGCGCCCGCGGACCGCGGACCGGTTCAAACCACATCTTCCGGTCAGGCACCGGCTGGTCGCCCTTGAACTCATTCACCAGCTTGCCGTTGAGCTTCACGCGGGTCACGTCGCCTTTCAACTCCACTTCCATCGTGTTCCATTCCCCTACCGGCTTCATGTTCCGCGCGGTTACCTTGCTCAGGGAATACAGCGCGCCCGTGCAGTGCCAGTCGTCGCCAGTGGCGTCGATCTGCACTTCGTAGCCATTGTGCACCCCATACCACGCGTCGCGCGGCTTTTCCGGCATGCGGATATACAATCCCGAGTTCGCCCCTTTCTCGGTGGGCGTCTTGAAGACCACGCGAATGGTCGCGTTCTCAAAGGCCTCGTTCTCGTAATACAGCAGGCCCATGCCGCCGGTCGTTTTCAGGGCGCCGTCTTCCACGACGAAGCTGCCCCAGCCGACCTGTTTCCATCCAGCCAAGTCCTTGCCATTCCAGATCTTCTCCCAGCCCGCCGCCGGCAGGGTCGCCGCAGCCAATACGAAAACGAGTAAGGTTCTCACGACCCTATGTTACCCTCTCCGGCGCCAGGCGACCAACGACCCCAGGAACGCCCAGGCGGTGCCCAGCAGCAGCGCGGTCCAACCGAGGTTCGACCACATGAAGAAGCAGATCGCGAGTCCGGCGGCGGGCGGAGCGATACCCCAGAATGTCCGTTCGCTGCGGCGCAGACAGGCCAGGTTCACGCCCATAAAGCCGATGAACGCGCCGTAGTTCAACAGCAGCGCACCTGTCTCGTACGAAATCGCCAGCGCGCCCACCAACGCCAAAGCGCCAATCAGCAACACGTTTTTGACTGGTACGCCGGTGGATTCCTTCACCGTCCCGAAGAAGCCTGTCGGCAGGGCCCCGTCCCGGCCCATGCCATAGAGCAGGCGGGCCCCGGCCATCTGACCGCCGGCGCCGCTGCCGACGCTGGCGACCAGCAGGGTGAGATTGATGGTTTGAAAAAGCCACTCCCCGCCGGCCCGGCCCGCCGCGTAGACATAAGCGGTATCCACATCCGGGAACGCTTCGCCGTGCGGCCAGACTAATTGGGCGGCGTAGATTTCAATGGCGCTCAGGGCTCCGATCAGGAGGCAGACGAGGACCGTGGCGCGCGGGACGTTTCGTTCCGCATCGACGGTTTCTTCCGACAGTGTCGAAATGGCATCAAAGCCGATGTAAGTCAAAACCGCCAGGGATGTTCCGGCGGATAACTTACCCCAACTGAAAGTAACTGGGTCGTAGAAGGGTTTGAGTAAGTCGATACCAGGATTACCCAGGACGAAGCGTACCGTAGCGGCGAGCATCCAGGCGACGACACCCAACATGATGATGGCGAGCCACTTGTTTGTGCTGGCGGTGGCCGACACCGCGCGAAGGTTCAACCCGGTGAAGAGCAGGACAAACAGGAAGACAGCGAGGGCGTAGGGGAGACCTGGAAAGATGTTGAGCAGGGCCTTGCTGCACCAGATGGTGCAAATCATCGGGTTGATCACGTAATCGAGCAGCATGCCCCAGCCGGTCAGGAACCCGGCAGTCGGATGGACTTCCTTGCCAACGTAGGTGTAAGCGGACCCGGCGCTGGGGTAGATGCGCGCCATGCGGCCGTAGGAGATCGCGGTGAACAGCATGCCCACCAGCGCGAGCAAGATGGCGGAAACTACGTGGCCGCCGGCCAGGTTGCTGACGACGCCGAACAGGGGCATGGGCGCAGTGGGCTGAATCAGGATCAGCCCCATGAACACCAGATCGCTCAGGCGAAGGGTCTTTTTCAGTCCACTCATGAATTCATCATTGTGGCACTTGAAGACCCTCCCCGCCAGACAAACGGCTTAGAAAAACAGCTTGAGCGCCAAACGGAACTGGCGCTCGGTCGCTTGGGCGCTGGTAATCTCGGTCCAACCGTTCAACGCCGTGATTTGGCCCGCCGCATTGCGGGTGGCGCCGGAGACGGTCGCCCCCGGATTATTGAACGCCGGGGTGTTCGACACGTTGAAGGCCTCGGCGCGGAACTGCAGACGCCACCGTTCGGTGATGTTGAAGTTGCGGAACAGACTGCCGTCCAGGTTGATGACTCCGGGTCCGCGAAGAATGTTCCGGCCCGAGTTTCCAAAGCGGACGTCCGTAACCGGCAGGAACGACATGGGGTCAAAGTAGCTGGCTCCGCGCCCTATGCCACCCAGGATTTTGACGTCCTGCACGACTTGGTCACCGGTCTGCGTGTTGCCGAACGAGTTCACCGAGGTACCCGCCGAGGCGACCGTGAACGGAGCGCCGCTGTAGGCGCTGAAGATACCGTTCAACTGCCAGCCACCCAGCACGGCGCCAGCTACCCCGCTAGTCGCATACTTCTGCCCTTTGCCGAATGGCAACTCGTACACGCTGAAGATCTGGAGATTGTTCGGGCGATCAAAGCCGGCAACGGCACGATTGCGGTCCCAGAGGGCCGGGGCGTTCCAAGTCAGGCCGCTATCGTTGTTATCGGCCCAACTGATCGCCTTAGACCGGGTATAGGAGAGGCCGAGCTGCGAGCCCCGGCCCATCCGCTTGGTCACTTGCATCTGGAAGGCGTTGTAATTCGAGGTGTTGAACGGGGTGAGCTGATTGATGTTGCCGATCAGCCCGAACTGGGGAAACAGCGCCCGAGTGGTATTGCCGCCTCCGGCGCCGACGGTCGCATTGATGTTGACGACGGCCGTCTGCCGAATAGCCCGGGTGCCGACATAGGAGAGCTGTACCGTGGTGTCCTTCATCAGCTCCCGCTGCACGGTGGCATTGAAGCTTTGGATGTAGCCACGGTTAAAGCGCTCCGGGAACGTGACGGTGCCAACGGCGGAAGGCAGCAGAATGGCGCCGGAACTAACGTCGGGCGGGACCACGGCGGGGATACCGGTGCGCAGGTTGCCGGCGGCGATGAAGGTGCTGGCTCCGGAGAATTGGCTCGAGATGGTGGCCGGATACGCGTCGCGCATACTGCGGAACGAGTTCGGGTCGATGCTAATGCCATAGCCAAGACGGAGGACGGTCTTCTCGGTGGCGCGGTAGGCGATGCCAAGGCGTGGTGCGATCTGCCCCCATCCGACATCGACGCCGGTATCCCGGGGCGTGCTGCCGACGCCTCCAATCAGCACGCGGTTAATGGTCGGGTCATACCGCTCACCGCCCCGGTGGTCGCGGGTGGCGAATGGATAGTATTCGTAGCGCATGCCATAGTTCAGAGTTAGCTTCCGGTTCACCTGCCACTGATCCCGCGCATAGAAGCCATAGGAGGGCATCCGGACGGCGGCTGGGTTGATGTTCTGCACGTCCTTGCCCATACCTTGCGCCTGGCCGAGAAGGAAATCGGCGAGGCCGTTGTACAAATTCGGCGCGGCGCCGCCGTTCAGGGCCGTCAGACCACCCGTGAAATTGAAGCCGCCGCGCGGGCCGAACGCCGCCTGGGGCTGGAAGTGGTTGATGGTGTAATAGGCGTACTCGGCGCCGAAGCGGAACGAATGCGCGCCTTTGAACCAACCGACGTTTCCAACGGCAACGTATTGATTGTCCCGGAACAGGAAGGGATTCGAGACATTGGGATTGCCCAGGGCCGAGAAGCCGCTGATGTTAAAGCGAGGGTAGCCGCCCTGCAAGCGGTCGCCGCCATTAGTGCCGGGAATCTGCAGGTCTTCCAGGCCGTAGTTCTTTTCGATATCGACGTTTTCGGCGCTGAGGCGCAGCCGGGTGAATCCGACGTTGGCATCGATCAGAATCCGGGGAGAGACCGTGTAGGTTCCACCGATAGCAGCGCTTTGAATCAAGCCGGGAGCGCGGCCGGGTTGGCCGCCGGCCAGCGCGTCGCCGCCCGCGGCGCCGAGTGACGGCGGATCGAAGATGAGGCTGGGCGAGAAGCTGTAGCGGCCGAAGATGGAGGATTTTTCGGTCGGGTTGTAGTTGACCTTGAAGTCGGCGTTATCGCGATTGAACTCGTAGGTTCCGCTGGCGAAGTGATTGTTCTGGATCTGATTCGATCCGGCTGGTAAGCCGACATAGTTGGGGGCCTCCAAGAGAGCGAGCATCTTTGCCGCGGCGGGATCGATCCGGTTGGCGGGAACCTGAAGACCGGGAAACAGCTGCCGCCCGGTTCCGTTGGCCGCGCCGGTGGCCGGATCGTAGATGTTAGTGCCAAACGAGCTGAAGTTTCCGGCGCGAAGAGCGGCGTTCGGCAGCGTTCGGAACGCAGAAGCGTTCTGTCTCCGCACGGTCCGTTCCCAGTCGGCGAAGAAGAAGAGTTTATTCTTCTTGATCGGTCCGCCAAAGGTTCCGCCGAACTGATTCAGAATGTTCTTCGGCAGGTTGCCACCGTAATAGAAGTAGTTCCGCGCCCGCATGGCGCTATTGGTGTGGAACTCATGGGCGGAGCCATGAAACTCGTTAGTGCCGCTTTTGATAGTGACGTTCATTGCCGCTCCGCCCGCCATGCCCTGCTCGGCGTCGAAGCTGTTCGAGACCACGTTGACAGTTTCGATCGCATCCTGGGGCGGGACGTAGGCCACGATATGGGGCAGCCAGGGGTAGCTTACGGTGGCGCCGTCAATCCGGGTGTTGTTATTGGAATAGCTGGCGCCGTTGACGTTGGTGCCCATGGCGCGCTGAGGATTGCCGGCGTCCGAGTGCAGTTCGGTCGGAGGAGAGAAGCCCGGAATCAACTTGTAGAGGTTCTGAAAATTGCGTCCCGCACCAATAGGGAGGTTCGTGATCTGGGCCTTCGAGATCTGTGTATTCAGATCCGCCCGATCAGTCTGGAGGCTCGCCGCGGAACCTTCGACCACAATGCTCTCCGTCACGCTGGCCACTTGCAGGCGGGCGTCGATCCGTCGTACGGCGTTCGCATCGATCGAGATTGCATTCTGCACGACCGTCCGGAATGAGGTGGCCGTAATGGTTACTTTGTAGGTCCCTGGCTGCAGGTCGTTGAACTGGAAGGCGCCCCGTTCATCGGTAGTTCCCTGCTTCGTAACACCGGTGGCGGTGTTGGCCGCCTCTACCTTCGCGCCGGGCACGGCGGCATCGGCCGCGTCCGTCACGTTTCCCGTCAAAGACCCATACAAAACCTGCGCCGGTGCGATCCCCGCACTCAGCACAACTCCCAGCAACAAGGCTCCCAGTTTCTGCATACTCCAGGGATGCCGACTTATGCGGGTTTGTTGGCCCCCACGAAAATTTGTTCGCGCATTCGCTCGGCCGCCCGCGTTACACTCCAGCGCTCTACGGCTGCCATCGTAAATAACCACGGGGCGGCCAAGTTCGACCATTGCAGCCAATCGCTCCAGCCCGTGGTGCTAGTGGAGAGACACAGGTTCACGAGCCGGAGAAGCAGAAATGCCACCATCCACTGAAGCGCCAGGGCCCATCGGCCACCAGCCATCTCCCGGCTGATCCGGTGCAGGCCCAGAGCTACCATGGCCGGCACCGCAAGCAGGAGCGAACTCAAGAACTGCAGGTAGCGCATGGCCGCAATGGAGCTGGCGGCATCGCCCATGCGCTCCCGGTTCACCAACACCGGCAACGCCAGCGCAATCAGCAACAGCAACCAAAGCCAGTCCACGCTTTTCCAACGCGGCGCCAAGCCAGCCTCCCGGAACGCCCGGCCTAACTCCAGGAGCCCCCAGGTCAGCGTCACGAGCGAAGCGACGATGATGATTTGCCGCCAACTGCGCTGGGTTAGGGCCCAGTCGCCGACTTCCGCCCACACTTCGTACCCGTGGCGAACCAAAGACAGCAGCGCGCTCGCGCCCATCAACGTCCATGCCGCTTGCATCCGCGAACCGCTAGGAGAGTCGCGGCGAATGCGCCAGCAGTACGGCAGCGCCACGGCGTAAGCAGCGGCCTTGCCCACCTCCTGCCAGATCTCCACTTAAGCGACCTCCAAGGAAAGGCCAGCCTGCCCAATCAACCGGCCTGCCGCCACGCCACAAAACGAACCGATCAATTTACTGAGAGAGGCGACAAAGGCGCGCCAGGTCCGGCCCGTCACGCCGCCGCATTCCCGCGATGCCGTGGCCATGGCCGACTCCGCGGCGGCCCGTCCGCACAGTGGCTCCAGTAGGTGGCTCAGCAGCGCCAGGGCCTCATCCGGCTGCAAGCCCTCCCGCTCGAGACGCGACATGGTCGCGCTGAGCATCCGGTTGATGTCCGGTGAGCCGTTCGAGGCCGCCGCCCGCCACCGGGCGCCTTCCCGTTGCAATGCCGTTTCCCAGTTCATCGAAAATGCTCCGCCAGCCTCTTTTTCAACTGAAATACCCGCCACTGGACGGTGCCCATGGGCATCTCGAGCAGTTCCGAGATTTCATGATAAGCAAAGCCATCGACATATCGCAGAAGGAGCAGTTCCCGATCTCCGGGCGGCAGGCAGGCCAACCACTCTCCCAACGCCAGACCGGCGAACGGATTCCAGTTCGCACTGCCCAACTCGTCGGGCAGATTCAGAGTCTCCACCCGCCGGCCTTGTTGGCGAAGGTACTGCAAGAGTTCATTCTTCGCAATCCGGAACAGCCACGGCCGGAAAAGGCCCAACTCTCGCAAGCCGTCCACCTTGCGAAACAGGGTGAGCATCACTTCCTGCGTCAGGTCCTCGGCGACGCCGGCCTCACAGCCGCGCGCGCGGAAATAAACCAACAATTGCGGCGCCAGCACTCGAAACAGCGCGGCGAAATGCTCCTCGTTGGGCTTCGCAACAAACTGTTCGAGCACGGCATCGACGTTGGCAGGAGCTACCGAAGACATCGTGCCAGAGATCGTATCATGACGGCTAAGGCAGCGGGTTGGTCTGGGCGCGCAGCCGGCGGGCGTCCTCGAGAAGCCGGGCGGCGGGGAGGCCGGCATAGGCGGAGTTACTGCGGTGGATGTCGTCGGGCGACATGGGTTGCGCCAGTCCATTCTTCATCTCCCAGGCCTTTACGAGTTGGTAAGCGTGAGCAGCCTTGCGCGTGCGGAGAAAGAAGAGGTAACGCTGACCAGGCTCGGGAGTGCGGCCCAAACCATCGATGACTGGCGTGAACGGCTTGCCATTGGCGAGGGTGGCCGAGCCGCCAAGGTAGAGGAGGGGGCGGCTGACGCCGGACGACTCGGCGGGGCTCTTCTCGGATATGACCTCCTCGATCGCGAGGTCAAATTCCGTGTAGACGCCCCGTTGGTTCGGGGTGACAAAGGTGCGCTGGCGCTCGATGGTGGCGACCAGGATGGTGTCGCATTCGCTGGCGGGCAACTCTTCCATGCGACGAACGCTGACCGCGACGACGCCGGGAATCATGTTATCCGGGAGGGGTGGGCCCTGGAACATCGGAAAGTGCCCATCGCGATGGAGCCGAACCGAGGCCGGGACCGGCTGCGCAGACACCAGGGAGACCAAGCTCAGCAACGCGACAATTCCAATCCAGGAGGCCTTCACACGGATACTATACCCGACCGGGTCAGGCGAGGACGTCGTGCATCACGTTGCCGGCTACGTCGGTGAGGCGGAAGAAGCGGCCGCTGTACGGGTAAGTCAGGCGGGTGTGGTCGATGCCCATGATATGGAGGATGGTGGCGTGTAAGTCGTGAACGTGAGCTCGCTTCTCGACGGATTTTGCGCCGAAGTCGTCCGTCGCTCCGTAGACCGTGCCGCCCTTCACGCCGGCGCCGGCCAGCAGATAGGTGAAGCCTTCGTTGTTGTGATCGCGGCCATTTTGGACGTTGATGCGTCCGTTGGTCTCAATCCACGGGCGGCGGCCAAACTCTCCGCCGATCACGACGAGCGTTTCTTTGAGCAGCCCAGAGGCCTTGAGATCTTTGAGGAGGGCGGCGATTGGCTGGTCGGCTTGCTGCGCCAGTTTGCGGTGGACCAGGATGTTGTGGTGGCTGTCCCAAGGCTTGTCGTTGCCAAAGTAGACCTGCACCGCGCGGACGCCGCGTTCGACGAGGCGGCGAGCGACGAGGCAGCCGCGAGCAAAGTCGCCATCGCGGGTGGCGGACTTGATCTTCATCTCGGCTTCATCGGGGTTGCGGGTAACGCCGTAAGCGGCTTGCACGTTCGCGGGTTCCTTGGCGATGTCGAAGGCATCCATCGCCTCGGCCTGCATGCGGTAGGCGACTTCCATTGACTGGATGCGGCCTTCGAGCAGCGGGTCAGCGCCGCGCCTGGCGAGTTCGAGACCGTTGAGTTTGTTCAGGAAATCCAAGGTTTTTCGCTGGTCGGCGAGCGACGTGGTCGCATTGCGAAGATGCTGGATCATCTTCTCCGGGTCGGCCTCGTCGTTGGGAACGTAGGTTCCCTGATAGACGGACGGCAGGAAAGCATTGCCCCATAGATTCGCGCCGACATCGGGAACGCCGGCGCAGAGCGCGACAAAGCCGGGAAGGTTCTTGTTCTCCGTGCCCAGGCCGTATGTCAGCCAGGAGCCCCAGGAGGGGAAGCCGGGAATGATGCGGCCGATGTTCATCTGCAGCATCGCCTGAGGATGCGCGGGGAGGTCGCAGTGCATGGAGCGGACAACGCAGATATCGTCGATACAGCCGCCTACCTGACGGAAGATCTCCGAGACTTCGATGCCGGACTGCCCGTACTTCTGGAACGAAAACGGGGAACGCATGAGAGTTCCCTGCCCCATCTTCGTCTGACCGGGAGGGAGAGTGCCGTGGAACTTATCGAGGGCCGGCTTGGGGTCGAAGGTATCGACCTGCGAGGGGCCGCCGTTCAGGAAAAGGAAGATGACCGATTTGGCTTTGGGCGTGAAATGGGGACCGGTGGCGGCGGCGATGTTATTCGCCAGGCCGATCATACCGAAGCCGGTTCCAAGGGTTTTTAGGGCGTCGCGGCGGTTCATCATGTTAGTTCACAAAAAGGAATTCATTGGAGCTCAGAAGAGCCTTGGCAAATTGAGTCCAGCCGTCCTTGGCGGACCGGGTGAATTCGATGCTTAGAGCGCGTTCCTGGGCGTCGGGGTCCCGCGAAAGGACCGCACGGTACAGGAAGGCGACCCGGTCAGAGGAGGCGACGGAATCGGCGGCGAGCTTGCGGGCTCGCGCATCGACGAAGTCGCTGTTCAGGAAGAAGAGCTGCTGGAGGGCGGTGGCGGTGACGGTACGTTGTTCGCCGGTCGCGTTGGGATTGGGGAAATCGAAGAGCGCCAGGGTACCGTCGAGCTTCCGGCGGGAGACCAGGCCGTAAATGGTGCGTTTGCGGGTCTCATTGGCGGCAAGATCGGCGGGTTGGGCTCCGGGGGTGAGGTCGAGTTCAGAGGAGGCGGCGAGCAGGGCGTCGCGGAGGCTTTCGGCGTCGAGGCGCTGGCGGTTGGCGCGCCACAGGAGACGGTTGGCGGGGTCCTTTTCGGTGCCGGCGGCGGTGTTCTCCGCCGAGAGTTGGTAGGTGGCCGAGAGCATGATTTCGCGGTGGAGTTTCTTGAGCGACCAGCCGTTGTTGACAAAGCTAGCGGCCAGGTAATCCAGTAACTCGGGGTTACTCGGTTTGCCGCCCATGCGGCCGAAGTTACTCACCGTGGGGACGATGCCTTCGCCGAAGTGGTGGGCCCAAACGCGGTTGACCATAACCCGCGGGGTCAAGGGGTTATTGGGGCTGACCATGGCCTCGGCCATTTCGAGGCGGCCGCTGCCGCTGGTAAAGGGTTTTTCGGACAGGATCGACAGGAAGCCGCGAGGTACCTCGGGGCCCAGATTATCGGGCTGGCCGTTGATCTGAATTTTCTGATTCTTCGGGTTGGGCAGATCCTGGATGACGTGAGCGTAGGCGTACTGCTCGGGAAGAGCGGCTTTGCGTTCATTCAGTTCGGCGCGGAGGGCCTTCAGGTGATCAGCCCAAGGGCCGGTAAGGAAGCGTTCGATGGTGCCGTCCGAGGTGAGGTAGCCGCGATTGGGCCCGAAGTACAGGATGCCGTCTTCTTCCTGCTTGAACTCTTTGCCGTAGAAGTCCGAGAAGTAAAGATCGCGCCAGAGGAAGAAGTCTTCGGTTTTTAGGGAGACGGTGACGTACCCATCCACGTTCTTCGCGTCTTTGGCGTTGGCTTTGCGAACGATGTTTTCCTGGTCGACTCGGTCGCGCTCGGCGAGGACGCGGAAGCAGTGTTCCCGGAAGGCGTTCGCGTCGAACGATTGACTCTGCCAACCTTTCAAGTACTGATTGTCTTCGGGGCCGGTTTTGAGATAACGAACCCAGTTCTTGAGAACACCGAGATCGAGGTGGTCCGCCGCGGCGGCGGCTTCGACGGAGACGGGGTTCGGACCGACCAGAACGCGACGTGCGGCAGCGATGTACTGCGGCGATTGCATGGTCAGGATCTTGGCCATGCTGGTGGCTTGGTCGTGGAGGAAGTCCTGGATGCGGGTTTCCAGTTCCTTGACCTTGGCTTCCTTGCGGTTGTATTCCGCGACTTCGGCGGCGGGAGCAAGGGGGAGTTCGCTCCGTTTGGTCGAGGAAAACACGCCCTGCAGGGCGTAATAGTCGCGGGTGGGAATGGGATCGAACTTGTGATCGTGACACTGGGCGCAGGCGGCCGTGAGGGCGAGGAAACCGCGGGTGGTGGCGTCGACGCGGTCGTCGACCAGCTCGGGGCTGAGGCCGTAGAAGCCGAGGCCGACGGCGAGGTCGGGATGTTGGTCTTGTTTCGAGAGCAAATCACCGGCGATTTGCGCTTTCACGAAGAGGTCGTAGGGCATGTCCCGGTTGATGGCATCGATGACCCAGTTGCGATAGCGGAAGGAGTTGGGATAGGGGTCGAAGACGTCGTTTGAGAGCTTGTCGTCGGCGTAGCGGGCGATATCGAGCCAGTAGCGGCCCCACCGTTCTCCGTAGCGGGGCGAGGCGAGCAGTTGGTCCACGACTTTGGCGAAGGCGTTGGGTGACTTGTCGGCAAGGAAGGCGTCGACAGCGGCGGCCGAGGGAGGAAGGCCGGTGAGGTCAAAGTAGGCGCGGCGCAGAAGGTCGCGCTTGGCAGCAGGGGGATTTTGGGTGAGGGCTTTGGCCGCGAGACGGGATTGGACGAGTTGATCGATACTGGCGCCGGGGCTGGGTTTGGCTAGGGGGATGAAGGCCCAGTAGTTGCGCTGTTCGGGGGTGATTACGTATGGGGCGTTCGACTTCTGCGAGACGGCGGTTTCGGGCCAGGGGGCGCCGGCTTCGATCCAGGTGGCGAGGTTGGCGATCTCGGCTTCGGTGAGCTTGGGCTGATTAAAGGGCATCAGCAGTTTGGGATCGGCGTGGCGGACCGCGGTGAGGAGTAAGCTGGCTTCGGGCTTACCAGGAACGATGGCGGGTCCGCGAGTTCCTCCTTTGAGGAGCGCGGCGCGGGAGTTGACGGCGAGGCCGGACTGCGGGGTGAGGGCGTGGCAGGAGTAACAGCGGTTCGCGAGGACGGGGCGGACCTTATTTTCGAAGAATTCGGCGGGATCGGCGGCGAGAAGGGGGACGGCGAGGGCGGCGAGGAAGAAGCGCATCGGGGAAACTCCTAAGCGGTTTGGCGGAGAGACGCTAATACTATACAGTTTTTGGCGGACGGGAAAAAGGGGGTAGCGGGTCTTGTTTCTTTAGAAAGATCGTGAGATATTTCTTTCAGGAGCAATAGCCGATGGCGCGAGCAAAGTTGGAGTTGGTGCGAGAGGGGACACGATCGGAGACGGCGCGGGCGGTGTTGACGGAGGCGGTGTTGCGGGCGGCGGCGATTCTGGAGATATCGCAGGGGGAGTTGGGCAAGATTCTCGGGATTTCCGCGGCGAGCGTATCGCGGATGGCAGCGGGGAAATATCTGCTGGATCCGGAGGGCAAGGAGTGGCAGTTGGGGGCGTTGTTCGTGCGGCTGTTCCGGAGTTTGGATTCGATTACGGGGGGCAGCGAGGAGCACGCGCGACGTTGGCTGCGGAGCGCCAACACCGGTCTGCAGGGGACGCCGGTGGCGATGCTGCGGGAGATTGACTCGTTTGTGCGGGTTGTTCAATATTTGGATGCTTCGCGTGCCCGGGTTTGACGCAGTCGCCGGGGCCGTGCGTCCGGGGCGGTGGAAAGCGTGGCGGGCGGTGGAAGGGCAGCATGTGGTCTCGACGCTGCGGTTGGCGGGTGGGGATCCCGCGCGGCAAGATCTGCTCGAACGAATTCTCGAAGAGAGTAAGCCGCCGCTGCCGGAAGGAACGGCGGGGTTGCACTACCTGTTGGCGACGCCATTCCGATATCCGCCGACGGGGGCGGGTTCCCGGTTTCGAGGGTGGGGCGACCCCGGGGTGCTGTACGGCGCGGCGCAGCGGCGGACCGCGTGTGCAGAGGTGGGGTATTGGCGCTGGCGGTTTGTGGGGGAGAGCGCGGGGTTGGAGGAGTTGCCGGCGGCGGCGCAGACGGTGTTCCAGTTTGGGGCGGGGGGCCGGGGCGTGGATTTAGAAAAGCCACCGATGGACGAGTGGGCGGCTGCGTGGACGGACCCGGTGGAGTATGGCGAGACACAAGCTTTGGGGCGGGCGGCGCGCGAGGTGGGGGCGGAGTGGATTGGCTACCGGTCGGTGCGGGACCCGGAGGGCGGGCGGTGCTACGCGGTACTGACGGGGCGGGC
>LNFE01000205.1 GCA_001464575.1 Acidobacteria bacterium Ga0077553
TCGAACGCGAAGGCCCGCGCAAGACCGCCAAAGAAGAGTCCGAGGAGTCGCCGGGGGCCGAGCGGCAGCTCTGGAAATCCGTCGATCGCGCCCACCTGCTCACCGAGATCATCCTCGTCGACCAAACCCCCATCGGCCGCACCCCCCGGTCGAATCCCGTCACCTACGTCAAAGCCTTCGACGTCATCCGGGACCTCTTCGCTTCCACCCCGGACAGCGACCGCAAGGGTTACACCGCCGGCCATTTCTCCTTCAACATCCCCGGCGGCCGCTGCGAAGTCTGCCAGGGCGACGGCACCGTCACCGTAGAAATGCAGTTTCTCGCCGACGTCGAACTGGTCTGCGAAGAGTGCCGCGGCACCCGCTTCAAGCAAGCGATCCTCGACGTGAAATACAAAGGCCTGAACATCCATCAAGTGCTCGGCCTCACGGTTGCCGAAGGTCTGCGCTTCTTCGCGGAGACGCCCAAACTCAAACAGCGTCTGCAAGTGCTTGCCGACGTCGGCCTCGGCTATCTCCGGCTCGGCCAATCCGCCACCACGCTTTCCGGTGGCGAAGCCCAGCGCGTCAAGCTGGCCGCTCACCTCGCGCAGTCGACGTCCGAAGGCACGCTATTCATCTTCGATGAGCCCACCACCGGCCTCCACTACGACGATATCCGCAAGCTGCTCGATAGTTTCCAGCGCCTCATCCACAACGGAGGGTCCATCCTCCTGATTGAACACAACCTCGACGTCATCCGCGCCGCCGATTGGCTTATCGACTTGGGCCCTGAGGGCGGCAGCGGCGGCGGACGCATCCTCGGCGAAGGAACCCCGGAGCAGATTGCTCAGCTCGAGGGTTCCCACACCGGTCACTTCCTACGCGGCCAGTGACGCGTCGAACACCCGGCCGTCGACATTGGCATCCTTCGGCCGGTGTGCGGCGAGTTCGCCCGGCCGTGGAAAGTTCAGCGCCGCGAACTCGCCAAACAGTTCCCGCGCCGCCGCGTCGTAGGCTTTTGCCGCGGCCCATTCGCTGCGATACTCGCCCAGCGGGAACATCTTGCCGCCCTTTCTGATTTTCGCCTGCCACAGTGCCTGGTCCTTCACCCACGAAACACCCTTGTAATCAGAGGTCGTCTTCTTGGCGATCTTCCGTCCCGACCAGTTCGCCTCGGAATAGTTGAGCACGCCAAGATTGGTCCGCCGGCAGTTCAACCGGTCGCCGTCGTGATGCACCGGCTTCACCCGCGCCGGCAGATCGAACCCCAGCACCATCCGGTAGAGCGCGACATGGCGGCGATGAATGTTAGTTTGCACGCAGCCTTCTTTCACGTTCCAGGAATGGACCGCGCACCGCGGATAGTCCACCGCGTCCACCATGGCGAAGCGGCCGTCCGGTAGCGGCAGGTATCCGGTGTTACCGGCAACATAGGGCTGCAGGCGCGAGATGCGGTCAAGTTCCAGGCCGAGTTTGCCGAAGGCGGCGTGCAGGAACTGCAGCTGCAGGAAGCGGGCTTCGGCGGCATGCGGCGCGGCAGCGACGAGGAGCGAGTTGAAGCGCACCTGCCACAGTTGTTGTTTGTGGCTGTAGGTAACGCCCCGGGTGGAGTTACCGGGCTTGCCGTTCCGGTTAGTCAAACTGAGCCAGAGGGACTTGACTGAGAAGCGGGATAAGTCGAATTGACGGCCATGGAATTCCATCACACGGCGAGAGGCCTCGAGGGGCGCGACAAGTTCTTGGGGGACATTCGAAAACGACATAGATTCTCCTCGCGGCGCAAATACAAACGCCCCGGACTCAAGAGAGTGCCGGGGCGAGTTGCCTACCGCTATCTGGAGTCTATCGAACGCCCTCAAGATTCCGAACCATGCGTTTTCGAATCCTCCCGTAAGCAATTGAAAGCAAAGGATAAAAAATAAATCAATGGCGCGTCACCGGCTTTTCGCCCTCGTCCGGAATGCCGCCCCCCTCTCCAATCCTTCCCTCTTTTTGGTTATTGTAAGGAATGGCATGCCGGTTGCTTCTAGTTACACTTCTGTTACTGCCCGCCGTTTTGGCCGCCGACAAATGGACTCGTTACGAGTCCGAACATTTTGAACTGCTGACCGACGGCGGCAAGGGCCGCGCGCTCGAAGTCCTGGAGCAGTTTGAACGGGTTCGCTGGTTCTTTGGCACCACCATGAAGATCGGTGACCCACCCAGAAAGCCGCGCATCGTCGTCTTCGGCAGCGAGAAGGCCTACAAAGTCTACGCGCCGAGAGAGACCTCGGCCGCCTTTTACGCCGGCTTAGAAGGGCAAGCCCGGCGAACAGCCGTGCATGAGTACATCCATCTTCTCGTCAAGCATTCGGAGATGAAGCTGCCCCTCTGGATGAACGAGGGGCTCGCAGAGTTGTACTCGACGATTGATGAGTACGGCGGCAAAATCCGAGTAGGGAATCCAATTGACCACCACCTTTTCCAACTCACCAACGATTGGCTCGATCTAAAGCGAATCGTGGCGGCCGGCCATGAATCGGCCGAGTACAACAAAAAAGAGCATGTCGGGCTCTTCTACTCCACCAGTTGGGCGCTGATGCATATGCTGCAGCTCGAAGACGACATGCGGCCGAAGTTCAACACGTTTAACCAGTTGATTCTCACGGGAACTCCGGCCCCGGATGCCTTCGAAAAGGCCTACGGGATGACGGTGGATCAAGTCGAAAACCATCTGAAGGCCTATGTCCGCGGTAACTCCGTGCGGGTCGCCTTGTTCAACTTGAAGTTCGACAAGTCGAAATTGAAGCTCGAAGGAACGCCTGCCAACCCCCTCGACTACGAAATGGCCCTCGCCGATCTCTCCATGGCCGGACGCGATTGCGTCGCCGCCACCGCGAAGGCCAACAGCGTCGAGACCCAGTTCCCCGAGGCGCCAGAGCCCCACGTCACCAAGGGCTATTGCGCGTGGGGCTATGGCGACCAGGACCGCGCCAAAGCCGGGGCCGAGTTCGCCGCCGCCGCGCGGAAAGGCACGCCCGTCCCGGAAGTCTATAAAGCCGCTCTCGGCCTCATGCCCGCCGAAGCCCGCCGCCAGGAAGCTCCCGCCATCCTCGAAGCGGCTCTCCGCCTGTCGCCCGATTCTCATGAGTTGCGGATGTCACTGGCCGGCGAGTTCCTCATGCAGAAGGAGTACGACAAGAGCTACCTCGAATTGAAAAAACTGAAGTCCATCAAGCCGTCGGAAGTGGATCAGTATTTCCCCATCTACATTCAGGCCGCTTGGTGGTCGAAGCGATATCCGGAAGCGCAGAACGCAGCCGATCAATATGTGCGGGTGGCAAAGACACCCGAAGCGATTGAACGCGCGGCACGTCTGCAGCGGCTTGCCGAAATGCGGGAGCCCAAGCAGGTTCAGGAGCGACCCCAGGCCTATGTCCCGCCACCCCCTCCCGACGCTGGAGAGAACCTGCCACCCCGGCAGGAGCCCGAAGTCGTCGGCAGCAAGGTACGCGGGAAGTTTGTCGAATTCGTCTGCGGGGAGAATGATCTGCGGCTCGTCCTCGATGTCGACGGAGCCCGCCAAGCCTACTGGCTCGCCAATCCGGAAAAGGTCACGGCTCAGACCAAAAGCGGTAACCCGGTCGATCTGAGCTGCGGCAAACAGAAAGGCGAAGAGATGGAACTCCTCTACGAACCCGGCGCGGGTCCGCAAGGGACCCGCGGCCAGATTCGCATCATGAAGTGGCTCTAGCGCAGAGCCACCCGTTTCACCGCGCCCAACCGGCTGAGCTCCGCCAAGCGCCCCGCCGCGATCTCACCCACCACGAGCAGCCCGCCGCCCGGCCGCGCCGCGATCACCAGTCCCGCGTTCTTTAGCGCCGCGATCACCGACTCGCTACCATCGGTGAGAAACACCCGCACGCCCACTTTTTCTAGCGGCCCCATCCATTGCACCCGCGCCGCCAAAAGCGGGTCCACTTTCGGTGCGTCCTGCACCACCGGAGCCACCGGCGCCACCGTCTCCTGCCGTTCCGGCTCCATCACCTTCCTGGACTCCTGGATCCGGCCTACTCCCATCCCCGCCGCCATCGGAGCGCTCCGGCTCATTACATGGTCATGCGACACCCCGTCCGGCATCTCCACCGGAACCTCAATCAGCCGCCCGCCGGGCCCGCTCACGGTGCCTTCCTCCACAGCCACGAACGACGTGTACTGCGTCATCAGCCCATACGCTAAACCCAACTCTGTAATCGCCGCCGCGTCACGCAAAGTGCCAATCTTCGTCCGCGCCCACAGCGCGGGCACCGCCGTGTTCGCCGCCTCCCGCCCCGGCAGATCCACCCAGACCTTCCGCTCAAACGGCCGGCCCGCCATCTTCCCGAGAACCCGCATCTCACCCCGCGCCGGCCCCGAAAACTGGCCGGTCAACACCACCGGTTTGGCATCGAACAGATCCGGAACCCGTTGCGGATACACCTCCTTCACGGGAAGATTGCCCCAATCCACCCGGATATCCGTCAACAACGGCGTGTGCACCCGTTGATGAAACCGGCGCGCCGCTGCCGAGCCGTCATCCTGCAGCCCGACATACTCCACCTCACCCCGGCCCCGCGCCGCCATCTCATCAAGCAGATACCGGTTCACCGAACTGCCAATCCCAAACGAGAAGATCCGCGCGTTCGAATACCGTTCAATCTCGGCCAGAATCTGCGGCTCGTTCCCCACATAGCCGTCGGTCATGAAACAGACCACCCGCAAATGCTCCTGCGAAGCCGTCGGCTCGAGCGCCGCCCGGATCGCCTTCATCATCTCGGTGCCCCCGCCAGAGCGGCTGAACTGCAGGAACCGCTGCGCCGCGACGAGGTTCTCGGGCGTGGCCGGCACCGGCTTCGGGAACAACAGATGCGTATCGCCGGAGAAGGTGATCAGGTTAAACGTATCCCGCGGATGCAGTCCCGCTAACGCCGCCGACATCGCCTCCTTCGCCTTGTCGAGCGGATAGCCGTGCATCGAACCCGAAGTATCAATCACGAACACCAGTTCCTTCGGCGTCACCTCGGCCGGCTGGGTTCGTTCCGGCGGCGCGAGCAACAGAGTGAAGTGGCCCGTCCCTTCCGCCCGGTGCGCCAGCAGAGTGTCTTTGATCGACGGCCCCGCCACCTTGTAACGCAGGATGAAGTCCCGGTTCGGGATCTCCTTCTGATTCCGCAGCGCCACGCCCGTCCGCTCCCGCACCACCTCATGGGTCGGCGACTCCATTTCAGTCACCCCGTTCACGTTCACGCGCAACGACAGGTCATGCCCCGCCCGGACGCCCTTGGCCGCATAAGCCGGGTTGTACTTCGCCTTGTACCGCGGCCCCACCGTCATTGGGAATACGAACTCGTATCTTCCCGCCTCATACTGCAACGTCTCCACATAGGAGATCTCCACTTCCACCCGCGCCCCCGGCGGAATATTCGCCAGCCGTTGGGTGAACACGTTCGGCCGCTTCTGATCCAACAGTCCCGTCAGCTTGCCCTGCTGCTTCGCCTGCTCGTAGATCCGCCGCGCCTCTTCTTTCCGCTTAATCTGGCCCTTTACCACCCGGTCATTGATCCGGATCGTCATCTCGTCGACGGCGCCCCGCGCCGAGAGCGGAAACGTGTAGAGCGCTTCCAGCGGTTCGCTGAGCGGGTTCCGGAAAATCTGTTTCACCCGCACGCGGCCCACCGCCCCGGAAAGGTCGGCCGTCACTGCCGTGTGCTCCAGCGGGCACGGCGCCGCCTCACCTCCGATGCGCCACAGCTCGCCGACCGAAGGCTCCGCCGCCAACCCCGCGGTCGCCAGCGCCAGAAAAGGAATCAAATGTTTCATGGTCAAGTTCTCCTTGCACTGGGGAGATCCCGCCAAAAACGAAACCCTTTCAGCGAATCGTCAGAGAAATTCGCACCGCACTGGGTGCCTGTCTCGGCGCGGCGCCGCCCGCAGGAGCAGCCGCGGGCGCCGCGGCCCGGGACTCGGCCCGATCCGCCATGCGCGCCGCCCCCAGGGCGACCTCCACGCGCCGGATCTCCAAATTCATCGCGCCGCGAACCGCGGTGAACGGAAGATCCACGGGCTGCCCTGCCGCCGCCGTCGCCGCGGCTAGCTCTTGGCCCGAAACGGTATCCACCAGCGCGAACCGCCCCGCCTGCTCCGCGCGGTAGCGGACCAGCAACGGCTCTCCGTCCACCATCTCCGGAGGACCTTCCGGCTCGCGCCGCAAGACCTGATACGGTGGCGGCGCCGCCGCGAAGGTGGCGACCTCGGCTGCTTCCGCCTTCTTGGCCTCCGGCTCCTCCGCGGCCACCTTCGGCGCGGCCATCGGCATCGGGACCTGCTTTCTAGCCGGAGCGGGCGCCGGAGCCGGGGCGGATATGAGTGGTTCGGGAGGCGGCGCCGGAACCGCCTTGGCCATCTCCACCACAGGTTCGGGTTGAGGCCGCATCATCAAAAACAAACCCAGCGCCACCGCTCCCGTCACCGCCGCGGTCATCAGGAACGGCCAGACCTTCCGCTTGGCCGGAGCGGCCGGCAGACTCACCGTCAACTCGCCCAACTCCTCCTGCTCGGCAATCGCGTCGAACAGCTCCTGGTCCTCCAATGCCGCCGCCATCAGCCGCCGTTTATCCGCAGCCGAGATCCGCCCCGCCGCGTACTCCCCAAACAGCAGTTGCTTCTCTTCACTGGACACGGCGCCGGTCCTCCTTGCCAATCTTCTCAATCAGCTGCTGCCGGCAACGGCTGTCCCACGTATACACCGTGTTGATGTTGGCCGCGCCCATCTTCGCCGCGATGGCCGGAAAGTTCAACCCCTGCAGCTTCAACGCAAACAGCTCCCGGCACCGGTCTCCCATCTCCCCGAGCGCCGTCTGCAGCCGGGCCGACCGTTCCCGTTTCAACAACGCCACCTCTGGCGAATCAAGCAAGTCCGGCAGTGGAACATCCTCCACCGGCACGGCGTTACTCTCCCCCCGGCGCGAAGACTTGGCGAACACCCCCAGCAGCTTGTACCGGACGATCTGCATCGCCAGCGGCACCAACTCTTCGAGCGCCTCCACGTGGGCGTACTTCTCCTCGATTAGCAGCAGTGTGTCCTGCGCGACATCCTCGGGAGACAACATGGCTGTACCGCCCCGCATAATACGAGATGCCGCGAAGGAGACAATCCTTTCGCGGAGCAGCGTCAACACCTCGGATCGGCTCTGAATTTGGCGTCGTTCTCCATGCAAATTCTAGCGCTTTTGGGTCCGGTATAGTAGAAAGTTGCGGCGTTTCCTGTCCCAGCGCATCCCGCCTTTCGATCGCGTGGTGATTGTCGAAAGCGGCTCCCGGCAACTGCTTGAGGATCTGCTGCCTGGCCTCTATGAGATTTACGGGGAAGGCATGCAGCTCGACCTCGTCACCTGCTACGCTGGCTTGCCCGCCGGCTTCCGCCCGGATCGCGGCCAGGTCTGGCGCATCACCGAATACCCCGGCGCCGCCGGCCGAGCCCGCGTGGTCAGCGAACTGAAAGCCCGCCGGCACTCCATCCTCGGCATCGTGTGTTCAAACGAAGCCATCATGACCAAGTGGAAGTGGATGCTCGCCGCTCGGCTCCCCGGCAAGCTCTTCATCCTCAACGAAAACGGGGACTACTTCTGGGTTGACCGCGGCAACTGGAGGACCCTGCTGCACTTCCTCCTCTTCCGGGCCGGGTTGACGGGGGCGGGCGCAGTCGTCACCATGGGACGTATTCTGCTGTTCCCTGTGTCAGTCTTATACCTGCTCGCCTTTGCGAGCGTGGTTCACCTTCGAAGGAGAGTTCGCGCATGAAAGCGATTGTGGTTCATCAGTGTGGTGGTCCGGAGCAGTTGCACTATCAGGAGGCAACAACGCCTACCCCCGGCCCCGGCCAAGCCCGCGTCAAGATCAGCCATGTTGGGGTCAACTTCATCGACATCTACTTCCGCATGGGGCTCTATAAAGCCGACCTCCCCATGATCCTCGGCATGGAGGCCTCGGGCGTCGTCGAGAGCATCGGCGAAGGCGTCACCGAAGTCGCCGTGGGCGACCGGGTGGCCTACGCCGGGCCCCGTGGCTCTTACGCCGAGTTCGCCGTCGCCCCCGCCTGGCAACTCGTCAAGGTGCCGGCCGGCGTCTCCGATGCCCTGGCCGCCGCGGCCATGCTCCAAGGAATGACGGCCCACTACCTCACGCATTCCACCTTCCCCCTCCAGCAAGGCCAGACCTGCCTTGTCCACGCTGCCGCCGGGGGCGCGGGACAATGCATCGTCCAAATGGCCAAGCGCCGCGGTGCCCGCGTCATCGCCACCGTCGGCACCCCGGCCAAAGCCGAACTAGCCCGCGAGGCCGGCGCCGACGACGTCATCCTGTACGACGAGGTCGATTTCGCCGCTGAAACCCGCCGCCTCACCGAAGGGAAGGGCGTCGATGTCGTCTATGACTCGGTGGGCGCTTCGACCTTCCTCAAGTCGCTCGATTCGCTCCGCCCCCGCGGCATGATGGTCACCTTCGGCAACGCGAGCGGCCCGGTACCCGCCGTGGAACCGCTCCTGCTCAACGCCAAAGGTTCGTTGTTCCTCACCCGGCCTACGCTGGCCCATCACATCGCCACTCGCGAAGAGCTCCTCTGGCGCGCCGGCGACGTTCTGAGCTGGATCGCCAACGGCGACCTGAAGCTCAACATCCACCACACCTATCCGCTCAGCGACGCCCGCCAGGCCCAGGAAGATCTCGCCGCCCGCAAGACCACGGGGAAGCTGCTGCTTGCTGTATAAAAACCGCGTCGCCGCCCTCCGTGCCGCCCTCGTCGAGAAAGAGTCTGAGGCCGCGGTCATCACCAGCGCTCCCAACGTCCGGTACTTCTCCGGCTTCACCGGCAGCAACGGCGCCCTGCTCGTTTCCGGGCAGCAGGTGACGCTGTTCACAGACCCTCGCTACACCATTCAGGCCGGTCGCGAAGCCTCCGCCAAGGTCGTTATCGCCAAAGGGCCGCTTGAAACCGTCATCGCCGCCAAGTTGGGTTCGTTTCGTAAAGTGGCCTTCGAGAATGGGCGAATCAGCTTCCGTTCAATGGCCGCCCTACAGCAGGCGCGCGTCGAATGGTGTTCGCTCGACGATACGTGCGAACGGCTTCGCATGGTGAAGTCGGAAGAGGAGCAGCAGGCGATCCGCGCCTCCGTACTCTTAAACTCGGCCGCGCTCGACGAGGCGCTCACCCACTTTCAAGAGGGGATGACCGAGACCGACCTCGCCGCCGAGATCGAATACCGCATGCGGCGCCGGGGCGCCGAGAAGCCCGCCTTTGAGACCATCGTCGCCTTCGGCGAACGCAGCGCGCTGCCCCACGCGCAGCCCGGCGCGGCAAAGATCACGGGACGTGGGTTATTATTGATAGATATGGGTTCATTTCTGGGTGGTTACGCCAGCGACATGACTCGCATGGCTCACCTGGGCAGGATCCCCGCTCCAACCCGGCATTTGTTTGATGCAGTTCACGAGGCCCAGCTGGCGGCGCTCGACCGGGTGAAGGCGGGAGTAACCACGGCTTCCGTCGATGCGGCGGCCCGGAAGGTCTTGCAATCTCACGGATACGGAAAGGCCTTTGTCCATAGCACGGGGCATGGTCTGGGATTGGAAATTCACGAAATGCCGCGAATCGGCAAAAAAGACAAAACGCGCTTGCAGGCTGGGATGGCGATCACCATCGAGCCCGGCGCTTACCTCGAAGGGTTTGGCGGAGTCCGCATTGAAGACACGGTGTTGGTCACTGGGTCTGGCTGCGAGATTCTGACGCCGACTTCGAAGAAATTGATGGTTCTCTAAGCAATGAACATTCCTGAAATTAAAGAGTTGATCCAGGCGCTGATTGATAGCGGGGTGGCTGAACTCGAAGTCCAGCGCGGCGAAAACCGCGTTCGTATTGTCCGCGGAGGCGCGGTGCAGGAGCTGGTGGTTGCCGCACCCGCCGCTGCGGCGACGGTTCCGGCGCAGCCCATGGTTTCCGCTCCGGTCGTCCCGGCTGCTCCCGCCGCCCCCAAGGCCGAAGAGGGGCTGCAGACGGTGAAGTCGCCGATTGTCGGCACTTATTATGCGGCGCCATCTCCGGGCGCGTCCGACTTCGTCAATGTGGGCGATGCCGTGAAGCCGGGCAAGGTGCTCTGCATCGTCGAGAGCATGAAGCTCATGAATGAAATCGAGTGCGAAGTCTCTGGCACCATCATCGCCAAGCACGTCGAAAACGGGCAGCCGGTTGAGTACGGCACCGCGTTGTTCACCGTCCGCCCGAGCTAATCCGTATGTTTCAAAAGATCCTCATCGCCAACCGGGGCGAGATCGCGCTGCGGGTGATCTGCGCTTGTAAGGAGCTCGGGATCAAGACGGTCGCGGTCTACTCTGAAGCCGATCGCCACAGCCTGCATGTCCGCTTCGCCGATGAGGCGGTGTGCATCGGCCCGGCGAAAAGCGCGCGCAGCTATCTCGATATCCCCAGCGTCATCAGCGCCGCCGAAATCACGAACGTCGACGCCATTCACCCTGGCTACGGGTTCTTGAGCGAGAACTCCAACTTCGCCGAGGTCTGCGAGACCTCCGGATTGACCTTCATCGGTCCCAAGCCGGACGTCATCCGCGCGATGGGCTTCAAGCAACACGCTCGCGAGGCGATGGACAAAGCGGGCATCCCCATTCTGCCGGGTTCGGCCGGGGTGCTGGAGTCGCCCGAGCATGGCCTGGAGACAGCCGCCAAGATTGGCTACCCGATCATCCTGAAGGCCACGGCCGGCGGCGGCGGTCGCGGGATGCGCGTGGTGAACGAGGCGAGCGAACTGCCCGGGCTGCTCGCGCAGGCGCAGGCCGAGGCGGGCGCTGCCTTTTCCTGCCCCGATGTTTACGTCGAGAAGTACATCCGCAAGCCACGGCACATTGAGTTTCAGATTCTGGCCGATCACTACGGCCAAGTGGAAGTGCTCGGGGAACGCGAATGCTCCATTCAGCGGCGGCACCAGAAGTTAATCGAAGAGTCCCCTTCCCCGCGTGTCACGCCGGAACTCCGGCAGCGGATCACCGACAGCCTGAAGAAGGCGATGAAGGAAGTGGGCTACACCAATGCGGGAACCGTAGAGTTCCTGATGGACGAAGACGGCAGCCTGTACTTCATCGAGGTCAACGCTCGCGTGCAGGTGGAACATCCGGTGACGGAACTCGTGACCGGCATCGACATTGTGAAGGCGCAGATCCGCATCGCCGCGGGTGAGCCGCTCACATCGATTTTGACCGAGCCAGTGACCATGCGCGGACACGCGATTGAGTGCCGTATCAACGCGGAGAACCCGGAGACGTTTACGCCATCGGCGGGGAAGATCACGGGGCTAAACCTGCCCGGCGGCATCGGCGTGCGCGTCGATACGTGGGCCTATACGGACTGCGTGGTGCCGCCCTACTACG
This sequence comes from Acidobacteria bacterium Ga0077553, assembly GCA_001464575.1. Classification (GTDB taxonomy): domain Bacteria; phylum Acidobacteriota; class Terriglobia; order Bryobacterales; family Bryobacteraceae. The sequence goes on from LNFE01000205.1 coordinate 11,434, forward strand.
ACTCGTTGGTAGCGAAACTAATCTGCTACGGCAGCGATCGGAAAGAGGCCATTACGCGGTCGTTGCGGGCGCTCGACATGTTTATCGTCGAGGGCATCCATACCTCCATTCCGCTGCACCAACGGATCCTCAGCGATCCTGAGTTTCAGGCGGGCGACATCGACACGGGCTACATCGCCCGCTTCCTTGCCAAATAGTGACGCCATTGTTTTAGGCGGCGGCGCCGCCGGCCTGTTCTGCGCGTGGCAGATGGGCCGGCTGGGCCGCCGCGTGGTGGTACTCGAACACAATCAGCAGGTGGGCCGCAAGATTCTGATCTCCGGCGGCGGCCGCTGCAACTTCACCAATCGCGAGGTGAAGGCCGAGAACTTCCTGAGCGAAAACCCGCACTTTGCCAAGTCGGCGCTGGCGCGCTACCGGCCGGCGGACTTCATCGCGCTGGTCGACAAGCACCGGATTGCATGGCACGAGAAGACGCTGGGGCAGCTGTTCTGCGATGGGTCTGCGGCGCAGATCGTAGCGATGCTGGAGGCCGAGTGTGCGGCGGCCGGGGTGAAGATCGTCACCGGCTACCGCGTGGGGGACGTGCGGCACGACGGCGAATTCCATGTGGGCGAACATCGGGCGCCGGTACTGGTGGTCGCCACGGGCGGGCTCTCGATTCCGAAGATGGGCGCGACGGGATTGGCCTTCGATCTCGCGCGACAGTTTGGGCTGCGGGTCGTCGAGCCGCGTCCCGCGCTGGTGCCGTTCTTGTGGCCAGGTTGGGGAGAGATCAGCGGGGTGGCGACAGAGTGCGTCGCGCGGGTCGGCAAACGGACATTCCGGGAGAAGATGCTGTTTACTCATCGCGGCCTGAGCGGCCCGGCGATTCTTCAGATCTCGTCGTATTGGCATCCGGGCGAGGCAGTGGAGTTGAACCTTGCGCCGGGGCGGCAGCTGGCCGAAGAATTGATTACCCGGAAGCGGGAACGCATTTCGGCGCGGACGGCGCTGGCCGGCGTTGTACCTTCGCGGTTGGCCGAGCGCCTGGCTTCGACCAAGCCGCTGGCGGAATGGACCGATAAAGAGTGCCGCAAGCTGGGCGAGACCGTGAACCGTTTCCTCGTCGAGCCCGTAGGCACTGAGGGCTATGAGAAGGCGGAGGTGACGGCGGGCGGGGTGGATACCGCCGAACTGTCCTCGACGACGATGGAGGCGAAACGCATGAAGGGCCTGTTCTTCATCGGTGAGGCGGTGGACGTGACGGGATGGCTCGGCGGATACAACTTCCAATGGGCGTGGTCTTCTGCGTACGTGGCGGCGTACGCGGCAGCGGCAGGCGCGGGGGCCTAAAGCGGGTATACTGGCGGATCATGCGCCTCCTGTTGTTACTCGTTTTCAGCCTGTCCGTTTCGGCACAGGACATGCGGTTCTATGTGATGGGAATGCTCTACCGGGGACCGAAGTGGACGCCGGAGGTGACCGAGGAGACGAAAAAACTCCAGGAAGGGCACATGGCTAACATCACCAAACTGGCCGACGAGAAGAAGCTGATTCTGGCGGGGCCGATGGCGGGGACGGGCGACCTGCGAGGGATTTTTGTCTTCGATACGGACGACTTGAAGAAGGCGCAGGAGTGGTGCGACCAGGATCCTGCGGTGAAGGCGGGGCGGCTCCGGGTGGAGTTACACAAGTGGTATTCGGCCAAAGGGATCGGCATTCTGCCGGCAAAGAAATAGCGCGATGGCGACCTTTCTGATTGGCATCGCCGGGCCTTCGGGCTCCGGCAAGAGTGAACTGTCGCGCCGCCTGGCGCAACGGCTGCAGGCGCCAGTGATTTCGATGGACTCGTACTACCGGCCATTGAACCACCTGACGATTGCCGAGCGGGCGGCGGTGAATTTTGACGAGCCGGCGTCGATTGACGATGAATTGCTCCGGCAGCACTTGGCGGCGATTCGCGAGGGGCGGCCGGTAGAGATCCCGCGGTACGATTTCGCTACTCACGCGCGGTTACCCGAGTCTGACCCTCTGGCGCCCTCGGAGGTGGTGATCCTGGAAGGACTGTTCACGCTCTATTGGGAGGAGATGCGGCGGCTGCTCGATACGACGGTATACGTCGATCTTGAGGACGAGATCTGCTTTGCGCGGCGGTTGGCGCGGGATATCCGGGAGCGGGGCCGGACGCCAGAGTGCGTGGAGCGGCAGTACCGGACGACGGTGCGGCCAATGGCGGAGCAGTATATTCTGCCGACGAAGCGACACGCACAAGTGGTCGTGCGCGGGGACGGTCAGTTGGACGAGTCGGTGGGAGCGGTGCTCGAGACAACGGCGGTTTGGAGACGGCCGTCCGGCGCGAGGGTGTAGTCGAAGTGGAAGTGGGGAGCGACGGGCTTTTCCTTCACGATGTGGACGGTGAGCCGGTAGTGTTGTTGGAACCAACGGTCCCAGTATTCGGCTTCCTGAACGGGGTCGCCCCAGGACATGGGCGCGGTGGAGGAGTTCCAGAGGCGCGGGGCGTGGATGAGGGGCGGAGGCTCACTAGGACGTTCTTTTAGTTTGGCGGCGAGGACGCGCGCGGCGTCCCACTTGGATGCCTGCTTGCGGGCGTAAAGGGCGGCGGTCTTTGTGTACTCGCTGGTGGCCGGCCAACCCCAACCGAGGAGCGCTACGGCCAGGGCCACGGCGGGCACCCGAGGCAGGCTGAGTAGCCCGAGCGAAAGCAACAGCGACAGGCCGAAGTGGGAGTAGCGGGTACCGGTGTAGGCGGGGATGGCGCCGTCGAGGATTAGCTTCCAAAGTTTTGGCGTAAAGGCGTAGAGCAGATTCGGCAAGAAGACGAGGAAAGCGGCCAGTGGGAGCAGGCGGGCGGAGCGGCGCGGGCTTTGCCAGATGAGGTAAGCGGCGAGCAGCGCGACGGGAACGGCCGCCCAGGAGAAGGCAGGGATCTGGGCGGCTAGCGGCGAGAGATGGGAGGCGCCCGTGGCGTAGTCGATGTAGGAGAGATAGACGTGGGAGCGGTACCAGCCAAAGATCGACGAGGTGGACGAGAGTTGGGCGACGACGCGAACGGCATCGGCAAAGGAATTGGGCAGGGCGAGCGCGACGCCTTCGTAGGTGGATGCCGCGGCGAGGCGGAATCCTATGTAGAGCAAGCCGTAGGCGGCGATGAGGCCGAGCGGCCAGCGGAGGGGCGGGCGGCGCGAAGGGTCGACGATCCAGGCTAAGGCGTAGAGGCCGAGGACGGCGAGGACGGAGGGCTCGTAGCCGAGCAAGGAAAGGAAGAAACAGGCGGCGGCGAGGCGGGGACGAGCCGGATAGAAGATGATTGCCAGACCGCAGAAGATGGGCGGCAGGAACATGTACGTGGGATAAGCGTAGGGCGGGCAGTAGGAGTAGAGCAGCGGAAGCAGAGCGAAGTAGAGCAGGATGTAAAGCTGAACGGTGGTCTCACCGAGGGCGCGCCGGAGGGCAACGAACGGGAGGAGAGAACCGAGGGTGAAGGACCCAAGGTTGATAAGGTCGTACCAAGGGGAGCCGGCGATCCTCATCATGCCCCCGTAGATGGGCAGAACGACGAGATAGTAGACGCGGCCATGAGCGTTGGCAGACGCCATGGTGGAGCCCCAGATCCCGAGGCGCATGCCGTGGAAATCGGACCCCATGTCGTCGGCGTTGCCGTAAGGGAGGCCGATAAAGTCTGACATCCGGACGATGGCCACGAGTAGGACCATCGCCCAGAGGAAGGAGTTGCGGTTGAACGGGATCACTAGAAGGTCAGTTTCAGAGCGCCCTGCCAGGAGCGGGGCGGGTCCTGACCAGTGATTGTACCGAAGGCGCCGGAAGTGACGGTAGTGTTGGGGTTCGAGAGGTTGGCGTAGTTGGCGACGTTGAAGGTCTCGGCGCGGAACTGGAGGCGCCACCGCTCGGTGATGGCGAAGTTCTTGATGAGGCCAAAGTCGATGCGGGCCTGGATGGGTCCGCGAATGCCATTGAACCGGATGGGAAACTGGCGCAGGTTGGAGGCGAGCTGAAGCGCGTTATTGCGCTCGAAACCGGCGTTGACGTTGAACCACTGATTGACGCTGCGCTCGCCGCGGGGCAGGGCGACGTTGTCGAGGTCCCCGTTGAAGATGACGTTGCCGAAGCCGAGCGGGGCGCCGGATTGGTACTGCATCGCGCCGTTCAACTGCCAGCCGCCGGCGATGCCATTGAGGACAGGATTCCAGGATCCGCCCCAATGGCGGCCCTTGCCGAAGGGGAGTTCCCAGATGCCGGAGGCGGTAACGCGCTGGGTGCGGTCGAGGTCGGAGATAACTTCATAGGGCCGGATGTCCTGGGCATTCAACATCTCGGTGGCCTGCATGTTCTTAGACCAAGTGTAGGAGAGTTGGGTGGTGAAGCCCTTGCTCATGCGCTTCTCGACTCGCATTTGCAGCGAGTGGTACCACGCATAGCCGATTGGATCGTAGATGTTCACGTTGTCGAACTGGGGGAAGGGCCGGAGGATGCTGTTGCGATTCGTGTTGGCCCCAAAGATGGGATTGGTGCCGCGCAACGGATTCGGGAAGTTCTGACCCAGGAAGTTGATGGTGGCTTGGTCGCGAACCGGGCTCTTCGACAGGTATTGCTCGGGAATGAAGTTCATGTTCCGCAGAACATTCAGCCGGGTGGAGCGATTGCCGACATAGGAAGCCTCGAGCAGGAAGCCGGCGACGAGGGTCCGTTGGAAGCCGAGGCTCCAGCGTTGGGCGTAGGGATTCAGCCGCCGGTTCGGGAAGGCATTGACGCTTTGGCCGAGGTTGGTGCTGAGGCCGCCGGCGGCGCCGAGCGGTTGGTTTAGGCCGTTGGGAAAAGGGTTCGAGAGCGTGGCCGGATAGGTGAGGCCGTTGTCGAGCGACGCCTGAATGGGGGTGTTCAAGCTAAAGCCGGCGGGCTCGGTATTGGTATAGAGCGTGCCGAGCGGGGCGGTGAAGATGCCATAGCCGGCGCGGATCACGGTCTTCGGATCGAACTGGTAGGCGAGGCCGAAGCGGGGCATGACGTTGCCTTTGGCCGTCTCCCAATAGCCGCGGGGGTTGCCTCCGGCGTTTACAAAGGTGAGGCCGCCGAGGACGCGGAACTGGCTGGCGGGAAGCTCCGGGATGGGCGCGGCAGCATACTGGGCGCGGGCCTGCGCTTCGATGGGATTGGAGGTGGTGGAGTCGAAGTTGCGGACGGCACGGTTGTACCGTTCGGTGGTGGCGGACTCGACTTCGTAGCGCATGCCGAAGTTCAGGGTGAGCTTCGGGGAGACCTTGTAGTCGTCCTGGACGTAGAAGCCGTAGATGGAGTTGCGTTCGGCGTAGGAGGCGACGATGCCCATGTTGCCGGCGGGGATGCCGAGGAGGAAGCTGGCGATTTCACCGCCAACCTGCGGCGGGGCAGCGGTATCGAGCGGGCCGCGGGTGAAGGTGGAGTTGAAGCTGAGGTCGGGCGAGGAGCTATTGGGGAAGCGGTTGCGGTTCTCGCGAAGGTTCCGCCAGTCGAAGCCGAAGCGGACGGTGTGCTTGGACTTGTTCCAGGTGACGGTGGAGTTCAGGTTGTGGATGAGCGAGGCGGTAGTGCCATCGCCGGACTCCCAGTTGGAGACGCCGGACCAGGGCGCGACGTTGGTGCGCGGGAAGGTGGCCACGGACTTATCGATGGAGTTGACGAGGCTGGGCGCGAAGCCGAGGCTGGCGAGGTCGAAACCCTTCGACACGCGGCGTTCTGGGAACTCCTGCTGCGTGAGGCCGTAGCGGACGTTGAGGAGCAGGGTGGGGTTGATGACGTAGACGTCGTCGAAGGCGGCGCCACGGTTGACGCGGTTGAGGATGATGCCGGTGATGTTGTCGGGGCCGAAGAAGCGGTTCTTGTCCTCCTGCCAGTAGTCGCGATGGAGGCGAACGAAGATGCGATGGTTTTCGGTGAAGGCGTGGTCGACGCGGCCGATGTTGGTCCAGTAGGTTTCGAGGGCCTTGCCGGAGAGGAAGAAGTTGTTGCGGAAGTCAGCGGTGCCGGGCTGATTGGGTTCGGGCCAGGCTTTCAGCATGTTCTGGGCGACCGGGTCGAGGCGGGAGGTGGGGATGATGTTGCCGGGGAAGGGCTGGCGCTGGAAGCGGCCACCGGCGACAGCAGTGGTGGTGCGAGGGTCATAGACCTGGTTGTTGGCGCTGAGCCGGAGGAGGGGCGAGAGGTCGCCGCGGCGCATTTCGGCAGTGGGAACGGTGGAGATCTGGCTGCCGACGTTGGGGTCCCCGAAGAGGTTGGCTTCGAAGGCGTAGAACCAGAAGGTACGGTTCTTGCCGGAGTAGAGCTTGGGAATGGAGAGCGGAGCTCCGGCGGAGGCGCCGAAGCGGTTGTCCTGGTAGAGGGCGAGCTTCTGGCCGGCGCGGTTCTGGAAGATGGTGGGGGCGTCGAGTTTGGAGTGGCGGAGCCAGTGGTGGAACTCGCCATGGATATCGTTGGTGCCGGACTTGGTTGTGACGTTGACGTTGGAACCAAGGGAGAAGCCGGCGGAGGCGTCGAAGGCGCTGGTCTGGACCTTGAACTCGGCGATCGAGGTTTGAGGCGGGGAGAAGGCGACGCGTGGGGCGGTGCCGTCGGAGTAGACGTTGACGACGCCGTCGATGGTGAAGTCGTTGTTGTTATTGCCGGTGCCGTTGGTGCCGAACTGGCTGGGGGCGGCGTTGAAGGGGGCTTTGCGCAGGCGGAGGTTGGTGCCGTTGACGGTGCCGGGGGCGAGGTGGACGAGGTCCATGGCGTTGCCGGCGAACAAGGGGAGTTCCTCGATACGGCGCTGGTCGATGACTTGGCCGAGAGAGACATCGGCGGTATTGAGGAGCGGGGTTTCGGCTTTGACTTCGACGGACTCGCTGACTTGGCCGACTTTGAGTTCGAGGTCGAGGGAGACCGTTTCGGTGGTCCGGACCTGGACGCCGGGGCGGAGCAGTTTCGAGAAGCCGGCGGCTTCGGCTTCGACGCGATAGGAGCCGGGGTTCAGATAGGGGGCGCGATAGTCGCCGGCATCGCTCGAAGTGGTGGTGGTGGTGAGGCCGGTCGCTTCGTTAATGACCTTAACGGCGACTTTGGGGACGGGGCTACCGGAGGCATCGGTGACGCGACCGAGAATGGTGCCACGGGGATCTTGGGCGAGCAGAGCGAGAGTTAGACCGAAGAGGGGAAGCAGTTTCAACACAGTGGCATGAGTATATCGGAGTTCGCAGGGTGTCGGAATGACCGAAGGACTGGCTTTGTTTGCAAAATTTGCGAAAGATATGGCGGAAATGGCGCTTTTTCGAGCCATTGACCTATTAGTTTCAACTACTTACAAAGGTCAGTGCGCCGGAAAAAGTGGCTTCGTTTGGAGTAATCCGCCATTTCCGGAGTTTGGGCGGAACAGGGCCTCTCGGCAACCAATATGGAATGGGCGGCGTGGGGGACGGGAGAGAGGATCGCTAATTGGTTGATCCAATTCGAGATAAAAACTGGCAGGGGCAGTCATTTGCAAAAAAAGCGGCGGATCAGAAGCCGTGTGCCCATATTTATTCCGCAGTCACCCGTAGATATGGTAAGCATTGAATATGAAGACGACGGTTGAGATTGGCGATGCGCTATTTCAGCGGGCGAAGGAACGGTGCGCCCGGGACGGGTTAACGATGCGCCAATTGATGGAACTGGGGCTTCGTCTGGCCTTGGAACCGCCCCGGAGCACGGTTGCGTTCCGGCTGGGACCATTTGGCTTTGGGGGTGAGGGAGCCCGGACGCAGGATTGGGCGACGATCCGGGAAATGGCCTATGAAGGCCGAGGCGGGGCAGTGAACGGTGAGGGATCGGCGGAATGATCGCGGTGGACACCAATATCCTGGTGTACGCCCATCGGACCGATTCGCCCTGGCATCAATCCGCGGCTGCCACGATTGTCCGGTTAGCAGAAAGCAGTGAGCCATGGGCGATTCCATGGCCCTGCGTCCACGAGTTTCTGAGCATTGCGACCCATCCACGGATCTATCGTCCTCCAACGCCGCCGGAAGTCGCTCTGGCCGATCTTGATACGTGGTTTGGTTCCCCCAGCCTCCAACTTCTGGCAGAAACTCCGCGCTACTGGGAGATCCTACGGGCGATAGTTCGGCGCAGCGCGGTGGTGGGGCCGATGGTGCATGATGCGAGGATTGCCGCGCTCTGCCAAGCGCACGGGGTAACGCAATTGTGGACCGCCGACCGGGATTTTTCGCGGTTCGGGATTGCGGTGCATAATCCCTTGTGCGCTGCCTGAGGCTGGCTGTTGTTAAAACGCAGGACGCGGCGTCCTACTAGAGAGAGATGCGCCGAGATTCCGCGGAGCCGTTGCCGGACGCCGAGCGTCCTTTTGCTTGGGTGCTGCGCCGCGTTCGCGGGCAGCGGGCCGAAGGATCTTGTCAAGAATGTCGCGATGGAGGGTTTTCCTGCCCCGAGGGGGGAATAGCGGCCCAGCGAGGAGGTTTCCGGCGGACCACGCGTACTGCAAGAAGGAAGGAAAGTTCCCGCGGGGCGATGTCGTTGCCCAGAGCCGCTTGGTGCGTTAAGCTCCGTATCGCGAAATGGGCCAACAGGAGGCCATCGAACTCTGGCCGCACCAGTTCTGACGTTTTGCTTCCGAGTACAATCCGGGCTCCGCAAAGATGCTTCTTGAGTTTATCGAATACAGATTCGATCCCCCAGCGACCCGGTTAGAGAGCGGCCAGTTCCTCAGCCGGAGCTTCTGACGGCGTCCTGATGTTGGTGACGAGGCGGTAGATTGGTTCGGCGTCTGGACCGCCTTTTAGCTGATAATCGACCACGCGCAAGGGTATACCGTTCGTTTTGTGGCGACAATTGGTCTCGGTAGGATAGGCGGCGCTTCGATAGGAGCCGTCTGTAAGCCGCTCCAGCATCCGGAGGGCTTATGGGCAGTAGAGCGGGCGACTAGGGCGTCGAGCTCCCGGTGAGGGTTGGCGGAGTAGGCAGGCAAGGCACTTGTGGACTTGCGCCGACCAATTGAAGCGCTTGGGCGTTGACATACACTCATAGGCGGTATCGCTATGCCTGCTAAGCCCGCCCTGGAACCGAAGCATTGCCATTTGGCCTCGCAGCCGCCCTCGCCGACGCGGCGACTGTTGCGCGGATTCGCCTTTGACCCGAGCTTGGCCACCAAGCTCGAAACCGCTCTGGTCTCCGAGATCACTTACAAGATTCCGTGGGAACCGGGGCTGCAGCCGGGGCCGGTGGGCGAGTATGTCGAGGTGGTGGACTATGACCCGCCGAGCCAATGTTTCTACGCTCCCTTGGATCTGAACGCTCCGCACGTACTGGCGCAGAATGGCTTGCAGCCTTCTGAGGGCAATCCGCAGTTTCATCAACAGATGACCTACGCGGTGGCGATGACGACCATCGACCGCTTTGAACGCGCGCTGGGGCGGAAAGCATTCTGGGCCGACCGGCTGGAGATTGCGGCCGGCGAACGGCCGGAGAGCCGCTTCATCCCCCGGCTGCGCATCTATCCGCACGCCATGCGAATGCCCAATGCCTACTACAGCCGGAACAAGGGTTCCCTCCTGTTCGGATACTTTCCGGCCACCGAGGATCGCTCCTCTGGACAGTTTCCCGGCGGGATGGTGTTCACATGCCTGTCGCATGACGTGATTGCGCATGAGACCACCCACGCCTTGCTCGATGGCTTCCATGAACACTTCATGGAAGCCACCAATCCCGATGTGCTGGCGTTCCACGAGGCCTTTTCCGACATCGTCGCGCTGTTCCAACACTTCACCTTTCCCGAAGTGCTGCGGCACCAGATCGCGCGAACGCGCGGCGACCTGCGGAGCGAGAATCTGCTGGCGCAGTTGGCGGCTCAGGTGGGCCTGGCGCGGGGGACGCACGGAGCGCTGCGCGACGCGATTGGCCGGTTTGACCGGGAGACGGGCCGCTGGGTGCGCCATACACCAGACCCGACGGCGCTGGACCATTTGACGCAGGTCCACGCCAGGGGCGCGATCCTGGTCGCGGCGGTGTTCGACGCGTTTCTTTCGATCTATCAGGACCGGTCGCGCGACCTGCTGCGTTTGGCGAGCGGCGGAACCGGGGTGCTGGCGCAAGGGGATCTGCATCCAGATCTGGTGAACCGGCTGGCGCAGGAGGCGGCCAAGGCGGCCGGGCATGTGTTGAACATGTGCATCCGGGCGTTGGACTACTGCCCACCCGTCGACCTGACGTTTGGCGAATATCTCCGGGCGTTGGTGACGGCTGATATGGATCTGATGCAGGAGGATGAGCACCACTACCGGGTCGCGTTTATCGAGGCGTTCCGGCGGCGGGGCATCTATCCGCGGGATGTGCGGACGCTATCGGAAGACAGCTTGCGATGGGCGCGGCCAGGGGAAGCGATGGAGGGGGCGCCGGGTGAGTCCGAGCGGATGTTGGCGCACTTCATCAAGAGTATTGGGTTGCGGGAGCAGGTAGACCGGTTGCGGTACCTCTCGACGCGGGAGCAGATCTGGCAGGAGACGCGGAAGATCCGGGCGGCGCTGCACCAGGCGATTCAGGGGCAGGTGGCGAAGGCCGAACTGTTGCAGAGGCTGACGGGGTTGGCGCTCGCCGAGTTTCAAGCGCCGCCCAATGTCAGCGTGCGGCGGGACGGGCATCCGGTGTTTACCGTGCAAGCGATGCGAGAAGCGCGGCGGCTGGGAGAAGACGGCAGGATTTTGAACCAGGTATTCATTACCTTGCTGCAGTGATCCGGTCGGGGAGCACGATTGTGTTGGACTTGGAAACGCAAAAGGTTTCCTACGTAATCGGCAAAGGGCTCAACGATCAGAAACGGATCCTGCGGACCATCGCGTTCCGGGAGGGGGCGTATTGCTCCCCGTCGTTAGCGGCCACTTACTTTGATGGGACGAACGAGCCGTTTGCGGCTCTTCACAACTCGGGAGCGTAAAGCGATGCCAACAGCGAAGAAAGTGGCGGGGTTTCCGGCGGCGCCGGTGGTGGCGCCGGGGAGTCCGGCGAAGTACCGGGTGCGGGTGCGGATGTACCGGCATGGGTTGGGCGACTGCTTTCTGTTGACCTTTCCGCGCAAGGGCCAGGCGCCGTTGCAGATGTTGATCGATTGCGGCGTGCTGGTGCGGGATAAGGCCTATATGACCGGGCTCGTCGAGCACATTCACAAGACGGTCGCCCCGAAGGGCGGGAAGGCGCGGCTGGACGTGGTGGCCGCCACGCATGAGCACAAGGATCACTTGTCCGGATTTAACCAGGCGCGGGCCGTGTTTAATGCCAAGTTCGATTTCGGAGCGGTGTGGCTTGGCTGGACCGAGAATTTAACAAAGCAGGAGATCCTGAAGATCAAGACGGCGAAGCGGAAGGCGGTGGCCACGCTGCGGGCGGCGCTGGCCATGCCGGGTATCGGGCCGGAGTTGGAAGGGTTGGAGGAGCTGTTGGGCTTCAGTGAGGACGACGATACGACCGGAAGCGGGAAGGTGGGCGAGGCGCTCGAGTACTTGAAGCTCCGGGGGACGGATGCGGGGGACTTGCGGTACCTGGAGCCAGGGGAGGGGCCGCTGGATCTGGATGGCGTCGAAGGGGTGCGGGTCTACGTCCTGGGGCCGCCGCTGGACCCGATTCTGCTGAAGGGTAGCGAAGTGACGGAGAAGATGAAGCGCGACGGGGTGATCTATCATCTCGGAGCGACGGGCGAGGCCGGAATGGACGGGCTGGCCGCGGCGGCGGGGGTGGGTGGGGTAGGAGAGGGGGAGAAGTTTTTTCCGTTTTCCCCGGAGCATCGAATTTCGCGGCAGAGCCCGTACTTCCAGAATCTCGCGGAGTTCCTGGGCAAGACCTACGACGACCCGGCGCAGGAGTGGCGGCAGATCGAGAAGGATTGGCTCAAGGCGTTCGGACAGTTGGCGCTGGACCTGGATAGTGACACCAACAACACGAGTTTGGTGCTCGCGTTTGAGTTTGTAAAGACCGGGGAGGTGTTGCTGTTCGTGGGGGATGCGCAGGTGGGTAACTGGCAATCGTGGGCGGATGTGAAGTTTGCGGTGCCGGGGCGGGAGCAGCCGTTGCCCGCGCATGACCTGCTGAACCGGACGGTGTTCTACAAAGTGGGGCATCACGGAAGCCACAACGCGACGCTCAAGGCGGGGGGCCTCGAGCTGATGAACCGGCCGGGTCTGGTAGCCTTCATCCCACTCGACAAAGCAACGGCGAAAGCGCAGGGAAAGCACGGCTGGGATATGCCGGCCGAGCCGCTGTTTCATGCCTTGCGGGAGAAGGCGGGCGAACGCGTCGTGTTGTCGGACACCGGGGAGGCTCCGGGGGCAAAAGCCAAGGCGGCCGGGGTGAAGGCGACAGCGGCCTATGTGGACTATTTCCTCGTGTAACGGGACGTTCACGCACCAGCGATAGACTATCCGCATGATGGTAAATCGCCGACTGTTTTTGGCCCAATCGGGCACGCTGATCTCGTCGCTCTATTCGCTCCGGACGCCGCTGTTCGCCGCGCCGAAGTTTTCGAAAGACCCCTTCACGCTCGGGGTAGCGTCTGGCGATCCCACCGCGTCTGGCGTCGTGCTGTGGACGCGCCTCGCCCCCGAACCCTTCGCCGAAGGCGGAGCCGGCGGCATGGAGAACGCGGCCGTCGAAGTCGAGTGGCGCATCGCCGAAAATGAACAGCTTTCAAAAGGCGTGAAAAAAGGCAAGTCTGTCGCGACGCCCAACCTCGGCCATTCCGTCCACATCGAAGTGGAAGGCCTCCGGCCGGACCGCTGGTATTGGTACCAGTTCAAAGCCGGCAACTATACGAGCCCCTTGGGACGGACCCGCACCATGCCTGCCGCCGGCGCCAATGTCGCCAAGCTCAACTACGCCTTCGCCTCCTGCCAGCATTGGGAAGCCGGACTGTGGACCGCCTATGAACACATGGCCAAGGAAGAGCTCGATCTCGTCGTCCACCTCGGCGACTACATCTACGAAGGGCCCGAGCGGACCAACGGCGTGCGGAAGCATCAAGGGCCGGAGATCACGACCTTGAGCCACTACCGGAACCGCCATGCCCTCTACAAGAGCGACGCCGCGCTGCAGAAGGTGCATCAGATGTTCCCCTGGGTGGTGACCTGGGACGACCACGAGGTCGACAACAACTACGCCGGCGACATCCCCGAAGACAAGCAGACCCGGGCGCAGTTGCTCGAGCGGCGCGCGAGCGCCTACCAGGCTTACTACGAGCACATGCCGCTGCGCGCCGCGGCCCTGCCGAAGGGATCGGCGATGCAGTTGTACCGGACGGTGGACTTCGGGAATCTGGCCCGGTTCGCGGTCCTCGATACGCGCCAGTACCGGACGGACCAGCCATGCGGGGACGGAAACAAGTCGGGCTGTAAAGAGGCGTTTGATCCGAACGGAACCATCCTCGGCGCGGCGCAGCGGGATTGGTTGTTTGGCACGCTCGACAAGTCGGCAGCGCGATGGAACATCCTGGCCCAGCAGGTGCTCATGGCCAAGATCGATACCCGGCCGGGCGACGAGGAAGCGTACTCGATGGACCAGTGGAGCGGGTACGAGGCGGACCGGAAGAAGGTGCTCGATTACTTTGCCGAGCGGAAGCCGTCGAACCCGATTGTGATTACGGGCGACATCCATTCGAACTGGGTGGCGGACCTGAAGATGGACTGGAAGAACGAAAAGTCCGCGACGGTGGGTACGGAGTTCGTTGGGACGTCAATCAGCAGCGGCGGCGACGGCTCCGACGAGCGCCCCACCACCCAGGCACAGTATCGCGAGAACCCGCACTTGAAGTGGTTCAACGGGCAGCGCGGTTACGTCAAGTGCTCGGTGACGCCCGCCGAGTACCGGGCGGACTACCGGATTGTGCCCTTCGTGCTAAAGCCCGGCGCACCCATTGCCACACGGTCCAGTTGGACCGTCGAGAATGGGCGGCCGGGCGTGAAGAAGAGCTAGTTCGTTAGAACCGGAAACGGAGGGCAACCTGCATTGTGCGGGGCCCTCCGATCGTCGACGAGATCACGCCGGCAGTGCCCGGACCGGCGGCGGCCAGCGAGGAGGCAGGGTTGGTAAACGTTGCCTGGTTGAACGCGTTGTAGGTCTCCCAGCGGAATTCAAGCTGATAGGACTCGCGGATCTTCATCGTCTTGCCGAGCATGAAGTCGTACTGCACTTGCTTGGGTCCGCGGAGGGTGTTACGGCCGACGTCGCCCCAGGTGTCGAGGGAGTTGGTGAAGACCGAAGGATCGAAGAAGCCGGTGAGGCGATCCTGAATACGGCCGGTGCGGCGGGCATCTTCGGCTGTTTTGCCGGGGACGTAGCTGGGACGGACGCGGCCGGGTTGGGCCCAGCGGGCGTTGGTGGTCGCGTTGCCGAGAGCGGTGAACGGGCTGCCGGACTGGAGGGTCATCAAGCCGCTGAGGGACCAGCCGCCAAAGAGCGCCCTGAAGCGGGTGGGCGTGGGCAAGTCGATGACGTAGACACCGGTGAAGCGATGGGTGCGGTCGAAGTCCGAGAGGCCGCGGTTGTTGGCGAGGTTGAAGCCGTCGTGCTCGATTACGGCGCCGTCGGAGGAGACGTTATCGAGGGACTTGGCCCAGGTGTAGGCGAAATTGCCGGTGACCCATTTGCCGAGGCGGCGGCGGAAGTTGGCCTGCATGGAGTGGTAGGTGGCCTGGCCCCAGTTGGAGCGTTGGCGGAAGCCGCCGGCGCGGTTGAGGCCGAGGAACTCCGGCTTGACGAAAAAGTCCGGGGAGATGAGGGCGCCGGTGGACGTAAAGATGTTATCGAAACCGTTGACCGGGGTGACGCGCGGGTCGACGGGCTGGGCCAGGTTGAGACGGGCCATGAGACCGACGCCGCGGGAGCCGACGTAGCGGACATCGACAAGGCTGCCGGCCATGGGCTCGTATTGGAGGTTCAGGGTCCACTGCTGGACGTAGGGGGTGCGCAGGAAGGGGTCAACAAAGGTGTTGTTCTTGGCGCTGAAGGGGCTGGTGGCCGGGAATGCAGAGCCATCGAAGCGACGCCAG
Source organism: Acidobacteria bacterium Ga0077553 (assembly GCA_001464575.1). GTDB lineage: Bacteria > Acidobacteriota > Terriglobia > Bryobacterales > Bryobacteraceae. The sequence continues at coordinate 26,487 of LNFE01000205.1, forward strand.
GAGGGGGCACCGGCGGCGTTGCGGGCGATAGTGACGTTGAAGGGAATCTGGAAAGGATTGACGTTGAGTTTGGGATAGGGGTCGGCCATGTCGGCGGGAGCGGGAACGTTCTGATAGATGAAGAACGGGGCGGAGAGCTGGAGGTCTGTCTTGATGGCGCCGGAGGTGCGTTCGTAGAACATGCCATAGCCGGAGCGGACGACGAGCTTAGGGGTTAACTGCCACGCGAGGCCGATGCGGGGGGCGATGTTGTTCCAATCGGGCTTGATGGTAGAGGCCCAGGGCGCTTTGAAGACGCCGTCGAGACTGAAGGGCGTGCCGGGCTCGACGACGATGCCGAGGCGAAGCGGATCGAAGTTGGGCTGGAAGAAGGCGGAGTTGGGGTCGACGTAGAAGCCAGCTTGGGGCAGGCCGAGGGCGGCGGCGGTGGCGGCCGGATAGTAATTACCGATGCGACCCTGCGTATCGCTGGGGTTGCCGTAGTAATCGTAGCGGACGCCGAGATTGATGGTGAGGCCGGGGCGGATGCGCCAATCGTCCTGGAAGAACATGCTGAAGTCCTTCATCTTGAAGTGGCGCCGGGTATCGCCCTGGTCGAGGTCGGAGCCACCGCCGGCGGCGCCGTGCCCGGTGAAGAACAGGGCCCAGTTGCCGTAGTCGAGGTCACCGTTCGTGCGGGCCATATATTCGCCGGCGATGGTGGGCCGGCGGAACTCGCCGCCGAACTGCATGGTGTGGCGGGCGCGGGTATAGCTGACGGTCTCCGAGATGTTGATCACCCGTTGGCGGTCAAAGAAGTCCCACGCGTTCCCAATACCGGCAGTGGACCGCTGCGTGTTGATGTCGATGGTGGGCATGAGAGACGCCAAGCCGCCGATCGACGCTTCGAGCGGGTTGTAAATGCCGAGCGCGGAATTTGTAATATCCCGGAATTTCGAGATGCGCGTATTGAACAACTCAAAGAAGCCGCCGCGGAACTCGGAGACCCACCGGGTGCCGAAAGTCTTCGTATGCTGCAGGCCCGCTGTGTAGGAGGGCGTGAGTCCAAACGTCGGCGACGGAGACGAGTTGGCCCAGCCAAAGGCCTCTTCGACATAGGAAGTGGACTTGATGTAATTCAGGCGGAGGCGATTGGCTGCAGAAAAGTTATGGTCGATTGAGCCAGAGCCGGCCCATGCGTTGAAGAACGTGGGGAAGGACTGCTGGAGAAGACCTTCGTTGCCGAAGCTGGCATTGCCGGAAAGCAACGGCATGGAAGGATCAAAGCTGGGGAGAAGGAACTGGCCATTGCGCTTCTGATTTAGGACATTGACGGCGACAGGATGGATGTCCTGCGCCGTCAATGTCCGCAGGCGCACGTTGCCCGGCGTGGTGCTCGTGAAGAACTTCGATTCCAGACCCGGGATCTGTTCGGCGGGGAAGGCGCGGATGGAAGTGAGAAAGTTATTGGCGAAGGCGGGGTTACCTGCGGCGCCGGACTGCAGCCATTGGTTGGCGACGCCGGCAATGGACTCGCGGGTGCGGGTGTCGCCGAGGCCAACCGGGACGCCAGTGGCGGCGATAGCGCGTTGGGCATAGCCGCTAATGAAATCGGTGCGCTGGACGGAGGCGAAGAAGAAGGTCTTATCCCGAATAATGCGGCCGCCGAGCGTGGCGCCGGTTTCATTGCGGCGGAACTTTGGGCGACCGGCGCCGGCGCGGTTCAGGAAGAACTCGTTGGCGTTGAACCGCTCATTTTGCAGAAAGTGGTAGCCGGAGCCGTGGAAGGAGTTGGTGCCGCCGCGGGTGATGAGGGAGACGTTGCCGCCGCCGTTGCGACCGGTGGAAGCGCTATACAGCGCAGTCTGCATTTCGACCATTTCGAGGGCGTCGAGGGGGACGCTAATGCTGTTGCCGAGGCCGCCGTTGGCGTTCATCATATTGGTGGCGTCGAGGCCATTAATGGCCATGGAATTGTTGGTGGGGCGGGCGCCGTTCACGGAGGGGTTAAGGGACTGGGAGCCGTCGTCGGCTTGGCCTCCGGGGGCGGTGGCGAGGTTCATGCCGCGGCCTGTGCGATCTGGCAGGGGAGCGGCGACGCCGGCTTCGGCAACGAGGAGATGGGTGACGTTGCGCGAAGAGGTGGGCATGTTTTGGATCTGCTGGGCAGAGAGGGTGAAGGACTGGGTGGCGCGGTTGGTTTGGAGGAGGTCGGCGCCCTCGATGATCTTGACCTGTTCGGTAAGGCCACGGGTGCGGAGGGTGACTTTGATTTGCGCTGGGGTCCGTTCCGTGAGACGGACGGAGGCGGAGGACTCTTCAAAACCAGCGAACGCGGCGGTTAACTGGTAGGCCGCGCAAGGGACGGCGGAGAAATTGGCTGCACCCTCCGAGGAACTGGTGGCGGTCAGAACACGGCTGGTGGTTTGATCCCGTAGCCGGATGGAAGCATTGGCGATGCGGCCAGCGGAGGCGTCTTCGACGACCACCGTGAGCGAGCACTGAGCGAACAAGGGTAACGAGGAGAGGAGCAAGAGACCGATACGCTGCATGAAAGGCAGGTTACGGCGTGGTTCTTAACAGGCGATGAATTTCTGGTCGCTATTCTGCTAATGACGGAGAATTCACGGAACTACAACAGCAATGGCTTGGATTTCAACCAAGGCTCCGTAGTGGAGCTCGGTGACAGGAACGACGGCACGGGCGGGGGGTACGGGGACGGCGGTCAGAAAGGAGTGATAAGCCGCGTTGACGGCGGGCCAGTGTTCCATGCCGGCGACGTAGATGGTGACCTGGACGAGATGGGTGAGGTCGGCGTCGGCGGCATGCAGCAGGTGTTGGAGGTTCGAGAGCACCTGATTGGTTTGTTCGACGATGCCGCCGGGGACGAGGCGACCGTGGAGGTCGAGAGGGAGTTGGCCCGAGAGAAAGAGGAGGTTGCCGGCGCGGACGGCTGGGGAGTAGAAGCCGCCCGGAGCCGGGACGAAAGGGGAGGAGACCGGGGTCTGCATGGGGAATCAGGCTTCGGCCATCACTTCGATTTCCACCAGGCAGCCGAACGGAATGGCGGCGACGGCTACGGTGGTGCGGGCCGGGGGGTTGTCGCCGAAGCGGCCGCGGAAGGTTTCGTTCATGGGGCCGTAGTTATTGATGTCGGAGAGGTAGACATTGCACTTGACGGCCTTTTCCATGGAAGAGCCGACGTGCTTGAGGTTGGCTTCAATGGAATCGAGAACGTATTTGGTTTGTTCCTGAATGGTGCCGCCGTCGATCTTGCCGGTGCCGGAGACGAAGACGAAGCCGTTGCAGGTGACGGCGGGGGAATAGAGGGGGGCTTTGCCGTCGGTCGGCCGGCCGTCTTTGAAGTGCGACTTTTTGCCTTTGGGTTGCTTGGGGGCCGCGGCGGCGGGTACGGCAAGCGCGGCGGCGGCGAGGAGGGTGCGTCGGGAGTTAGGCATGGGAATCCCCACATCCTACCAATCGGGACTAGATGCCGGCTTGGGCGAAGAGAGCTTCCGACTTCGCCTTGATGGATTTGGCGAGGGTGAAGGGATCTGCCTGTTGGAATTGGGGCCAGAAGAGTTCGACGGTGATGGGGCCGGTGTAGCCGCGGTCGACGAGTTTGCGGAGGATCTTCGAGAGCGGGGCCACCCCGTCGCCGGGCGCGACGCGGGACTGGAGATCGAGGAGCTCGCGGGGCATGTCGGGGGTGTCGTTGAGGTGGGCGTGGAGGATTTCGTGGGGGCGGATGGAATCCATGTCTTCGAGGCGGCTGGGGCCGGACCAAAAGTGGTAGCAGTCGAAGACGATGCCAAAGTTGGGGTGGGCGGCTTCGCGACGGAGGCGGAGGGCGGTGGGGAGGGACGCGAGAAAGGTGGAGCTGCGGACGAATTCGGCGCCGACTTTGAGGCGGAACTGGCGGGCGACTTCGGCGACGCGGCGGATGTTGTCGAGGCTTTTGGCGTAGTCATCGAGGGCGAACTTTGCGGTGGTGACGCAGGGGGAGTACACGATGGGAGCACCTAGGGCAGCGAACTGTTCGCAGCGTTTCTTGAAGGCGTCAAGGTTGGCGTCGAAGGCGGGGTTGGGGTCCCAGAGGTTCATGACGCCGACGGCGCCGCAGACGATGGTGAGGCCGTTGTCGGAGAGGATGCGTTTGGCGCTGGCCAGGGTTTCGGTTTTGAGGAATTCGTCGAGCAGCGGGGCGACCGGCTCGACGTGTTGGATGCCGGCTTTGGCCCAGCCTTCGAGGGATTGGCGGTAGCCGGCGCCGACGGACGTGAATTGGTGCATGCCAAGAGTCATTGTGGGAGGGGCTGCGAGCGCGAGGGGCGTTTGGAGAACGGTACGGCGGGGCAGCATGAGGCTTACGATACGACGAGGGATTGTTGGAGAACAAGTGTGGCGGGCGGCGCTACGGTTGTCTTTTGAGGACGGCCTGAAGCCAGGAGATGGCGATGGCGTCTTGATTGCGGATCATCGGCCGCTTTTCGGCGAGGAGCGCGGCGGCGGAGGGCATCGGGACGTTAAAGCTTGGTTCGATTTCGAAGAGAATCGCCGAGGGCAGCAGATCGAGATGCGTGTGGTTGTCCGCGATCATCCCAAAGACGTCCAGCCCGCCCAACTTGGTGGCGAGCAACTGAGGGGCGGGACCGATAGCGCGCGTCCATGGCATTGTGGGCGGAGAGCAGACGTTCGACGTTTCCTTGAGAGCGGTCATGGACAATGTCGAAATCGAACGCGACAGCGGGCGCACCGGCAAACTTGACTGAATGATGCAGCAGGGTCGGTAGCGCGCCCCCGACGTTCAGGCACACTTGAGGCCTACGCATTCCGAACTTAGGCTTCGGCGGCCTGGCGGAGTTCGGTTAACTCCCGCGCGGAATTGTCGTTCCTTTCGAGCCGCTCGATCGGCGAAAGGGAGAGGAACCAGTTGAGCAGAGTGACATCGATTTGGTTTGGGACACTGTCGGGCGGGGCCGTCTCCATTGCCTCCTGGTACGCCACATTGCCGAAGTCAGGTGACGCACAGTTGGTTCGTTTTTGACTGGTTTGCGACGCGCCGGCGGCTCAGGCGGCCAGATCCGGCTTTGGTTTGGGGTAGCGTTTGCGTAATTCCGTGACGTCGTAGTGCGGGGCGCATTTCTCCAGAAGTCGTTCATCGTAAAGGAGATGAACCACAAAGGAGCATCTCTTCGACGACATATTGCGGTGGATCGGGGTCGATGAGAACTTCCGAGTCCGCACTAATATCGACCGGTTCCGGCGGCAGCATCGGGAATGACTTCTTCATCCGTTCCAGGAGTTGAACAAACTTGTTCCAGGCGGCGAGGTGAGCCCGCTTCTTGCGTTCGAGAAAGCGAAAGACCTTGTCATTGTTCGCGGCTCGCTGGATGGCATGGTGGCTATGCTGCGCGTCGGGCAGGTCGGGAAATTCCCGGAGCACATTGTCGTGCTCGATCTGGAGCTGCAGCGTTTCCAGGTTTTCGTAGCGCTCCAGTTGAAACTGTTCGGCGGTGATGTGCCGGACGATGCCGTGTTCGACTTCCGAGTCCGGGCGATATTGGCGCAGGTTGGCTTGATGGAGCCGGACATAGGCTTTACGGTCCTCCGTCGATAGGAGTGTGGCGAACGCTGGCAACTCTTCGTCGTGGACGTCGACGAATTTGCCGACGGTGATGGCGTTCATGGAGCTGCGATGCTTGCCTTCGATGGTGACGGGGCCTTTGCTTTTGGCTCCGTTGCGGCGAGCGGTTTCGGCGCGTTGCTGCTTCTGTTCTTCGGTCAAGATTTTCTTCATGGCGGGTTACTCCGTGGCTAGAATTTACAGGCGTCTCGCGGGGGCGAGGACCTGCTTCCACGATGGGGCGTAGGCGCGGGCAACTGTTTCCCGGAAGTTGGCGAGTAGCTGCAAGTTATTGAATTCACGCTAGTTATTCCTCGCAAATATTTTCGAATAGTCCGTGACTCGCTTTAGGCGGCGGGAGATTGTCACGAAACTGTCGTCACTTTTCTCTTTACAATTGGTTCGTTCTGACCTAACCTTTGAAAACGGTTGTTTGAACCGTAACTGATCGGCGATGTTATTCGCTGGTTGGAGATCGACACTCGCTGCAGAGTCGGACTTTGGCTGTAGTTCTACGAGCTCTTATGTCGATTTCCTTCCTTCCTTCCTTCCTTCCTTCCTTCCTATAGGATGCCTTCTGCTTCTGGCTTCGTCCTTGATGGCGCAGAAGCCGGCATCCGCTCCGCTACCGTCTCCGGACGCGGTTGATCTCGGTCAGCTCTACGAGCGCGTCCTCGTCGTTTGCCCCTTAGTCGGCAAAGGGACTTACGCCGACCCCAAGCGGCCCGCCCTCGTTCCCCTGCAAGTCAAAGCCAACGGCGCCCGCGGACTCGATGTCGTCCGTGGCTTCGCCTGGGTCCCCTCCGACGACGGTAAACAAGCCATCGTCGAGATCATTCTCCGCGACGAAACCTCTCTCAGCGAGTTTAAACGGGCCTCCGGCGCCGTTGCCGAGGCCGTCCTTTATGAACGCGGCAAGCAGTCTCCTTCCGTGGTCGACGAGGCCCTGCGACGAGTCAAGAAAGACTTCGATCGCAACACCCTCCGCGCCGTCGCCCCGTAACCCCATAGGAGATTGCACCCATGAGACTCTGCGCCTGCCTGCTTACCCTCATCCTCGCCCCCGCATCACTCTCCGCAGCCTATACTTACTGGCTGACAGACTACTTCCCCGGAGTGAACACCACCACCTGGCACGACAACCAGCCCGTCTCAGGTGGGGCCAATGGCCTCTACTCCAATGGGTCTCCAGATGGTTCCGTGATTCTGAAGACCGCCGTGCCCGATGGGACTGGCGAGTATGAGGTGCGCGCGAAGCTAAAACTGCCAAGCAGCGGCGGGTCCTACATTCTCTATCTGCGTGCCAGTAACAATGCGCAGATCATTCCTAACGGTACGCCCATCGGGCAGTTCATTGCCTTGGAAGTGAAGGACCCCACGTATACAAA
>LNFE01000206.1 GCA_001464575.1 Acidobacteria bacterium Ga0077553
TGGATGAAGTCTTCTATTTCTCCCACCTGGAGACCGTCGTGTATGGCGGCAAGCCGGGCGTTGGCGGGTTCGGCATGCCGGCGGGCAATGGAATCAGCCGGGTGGACCTCGGGTCGCTCGATCGCACGGCGCCGACGCTGGCGCCTACGTCTATCTCGACGGCGATGTTTGACACGCGGGTGGAGATCCAGTGGTCTCCCGCGGATGACGGCGCCAACGGGGTTGGGGTGTTCGGGTATCATTACTTTCGTAACAATGTTTATATGGGCATCCGGCGCAATGCGGAGATTGTGGATCTGACGGTATCGCCGGGAACGACCTACACCTACGAGTTACAACCGGAAGACTTCCACCAGAATAGGGGGGCGAGGACGGCAATCTCCGTAACGACGCCCGCGGCAGGGAACATTGACCCGCGGAGGACAGGGGTGCGCCCGTTGGGTACTTACTGGGGCGGACTGGGCGAGCAGATCGACCTGCAGAGCGGCAATGTAAATTTTTCGATGCCCTTGTTCCAGGCCAAGGCCCGGAGCGGATGGGGTGTCTCGTTCGCACTGAGCTACAACTCGCAGAACTGGCGGCGAGATACAGCGGGGACGGCGCGCACGTGGAACCACGGGCGGGACATTGGCTACGGCTACGGTTGGCGGTTTATGGCCGGGGCGATGACTCCGCTCTTTACGAGTTACTGGGATATTGGGATGTACCGGTTTATGGATTCGACGGGCGCGGAGTACCGGCTGACCGAGACGGCGCCGGGGTCGGGCGAGTGGGCTTCCAAGGAAGGCATATTTCTCACGTACAAACCGGCCGAGGGTAAATTGTATTTCCCGGACGGGAGTTGGTGGTACTTTGGATCGATTGCTGGCTCGGCGGAGATGGACTTAGGAACCCGATATCCGACCTTGTTTCAGGACCGGAATGGAAATCAGATCAGAGTAAGATACAAACCGGCGCGGGGAGGGGTGCAGATCAATGGCAGCGGCCGGATCGCGGAGGTGGAGGATGTGCGGCAACAGGCGCCGGGCGGCGCCACGTTCTACTGCACCTATGTCAACGATTCTTTGCAACACCTGAATACCTGTGTCACGGCGGGGAACCTGAAGACCGGGGAGAACTACCAGGTCGGGATCGGTCCGGCGAGTCCGTTGACGGATCCGTTTCTGGGGCAGTCGTTTGGGGATAAGCAGGTGTTGGGTGGGATCACCAACATTAGCGATGGGATCAATGCGCCGTTCTACTTTGGCTATGACAACGGGGCCTCGAGTGGACCAGGGGAACTGACGGCGGCGGTGTTTCCTTATGGAGGTTCTCTGAACTGGGGCTATTCGACGGGGACGCTGGCTGGGGGGCGGCAGTTCCGGAAGGTGGCGACGCGGGCGTATAACGCCAACGACGGGCAGGGCGGGAAGACGGCCTATCTGCATTTCTATCCGGGACCGAACGCGGAGTTGCCGGTGCATGACTGGACGGTCCTACAGGACCCGACCTTGACGGCGGATAAGGCTTGGTGGTGGAATACGACGCTGGGCGGGCCGTTGATGGGTCTGAACCGGAATCAGTCGGACCGGAAAATGCCGGTGTCGGTGGATGTCGCGCAACGGGAGATTGTGTGGAATCTGACGCCCAACGGAAATCCGTACGTGTCCCGCGTGACGGAGACCATGGACCCAGGGCACCCGGACGCGAAGATCAAACGCACCGAACAGGCAATCAACGATTTCGGGAATATTCTGTGGCGGAAGGAGTACGCGCACGGCTCGACGACGGCCGTGGCCCGAGAGTTTACCTATAGCTACATCACCAGCGGCACCTACCTGGCGAAACATATCCGCAACCTGGTGAGCACGGTGGCGGTGAGCCGGCCGGGCAGTTCGGCGACGGTGGTGGAAAACACGTACGACCAGTACACGAACCAGAGCGGCTGCGTGGTGGGCGGTTTGGCGGAGATGCAGGGCGCGACGCTGCATGACGCGGCGAACTACGGGCCATTGCAGTCTCTGCGCGGGAATGTGACGCGGTCGACTTCGTTGGGCAAGACGCGGTGCATGGGGTACACCACCGGGGGTGCAGTGCGCTTAGCGACGGATTTGCATGGCCATGCTGTGAGCATGACGTTGGACCCGGCGAAGAACTACGCCGTGCCATCGGCGATGACCTCGATGGGGTTGAGTTCCTCCGTCAACTTCGATGCGGCGTTGAACATCACGCAGAACTCGGGGCCGAACGGGGCGACGGCGACGTTTGGTTGGGACGGGATGAAGCGCCAGACGTCGCAGACTCTACCGAGCGGGCAGGTGATTAACCATGAGTATGGGTTGGGTCAGGGGCCGGGGGCGAGTTGGCACAAGGTGACGACGGGGATTTCGCCGAATTTCCGGTGGACGAAGACGGTGTTCGATGGGTTTGGGCGGACGCTGGAG
>LNFE01000207.1 GCA_001464575.1 Acidobacteria bacterium Ga0077553
CCGAGGCCTACGCCCTCTTTGCGCAAATCGACGGCCTTTGCGAACACTTCGCCCTCTATCAACCCGATCTCCCCCTTGACGATGTGGTCGAAGCCATCGTCGCCCGCTGGACCTCAAGCCATGACAACCCAAAACCAACTGCAAACCGAACTGCTCGCCGGCCTCGACGAACTCGACGCCCGGCTACGTCAAACTGACCTCAACGCCCTGCCGGTCTCTGGCTGGACGGCCGCCCAAATCCTCGAACACATGACGATGCTCAACACGGCCTATCTCGAGCGTCTCCGGCCCCTAGCCGCGCGTGCAGAACCCCTAGCGGACGGCCGCTGGCGACCCACCCTGCTTGGCGGCTACCTCACCACCGCGCTGACAAAACCCGCCAAGCTCTCCGCCCCTGCCGCCGCACGGCCCGGCCCGCAAGCCCGCCCCGGCGTCCTCGACGCCGTCCTCGCGACCCACGCCGAACTCCGCCGGCTCATCCGCCAAGCCGAATCTCTCTGCTGGCGACGGTTGAAACTCACCTCGCCCTACGCCTGGTTCCTGCGGCCCAACTTCGGCGACGCCTGCCTGCTCATCCTCCGCCACGGCGAACGCCATGCGGCCCAGTTAGAGCGGCTTACTTCGTCTCGAGTAAGTAGGTCGGCGTAATGCCGGTTACCGTCGAGAAGGTCCCCGCCGCTGGCGTCAGCCAACTGGAGGCACTCTGCACTTTGCCCAGATACACGTGCGGATGAACCTCTACCCGCATCTCTTTCAAGTCCATCGATCCGTAGCTGTACACCGGGAACTTCGCCGTCGGCGACTTCACGTTCTCCTGCACCACGTAAGGGCTCCGCAGCGCCGTCCGCACCGCGCGTTCCCATCCTACCTGGTCCATCTCCTCGCCGATAAACGTCTGCCGCTCTTCGGTGTCGTCATTGGGCCGCAACGCCAGCCGTTCGCGATTCGCCGCGATGAACTGAGGCAGATCCACCTCGTCCGTCCCGTCCCACGCCACCATCCGCTCGCTCACGACGCGAGTCGTCGGGATCAACTTCCGGATCGCCACCCGGTCCGCCGCCGGGAAGTGCGCCAGCACGGCCTCGTCCGTCAACAGGTCGAAAACAGCCTTTTTCTGCGCCATATCGGAGCGGAAACTGTTTACGACACAAACCTTGCCGTCGCGGTACGCCCGTACCAACGGGTGGTTATTCGGATCGAAGTGCACGACAAACTCGCGTGTCTTCATCCGCCGGTAGACGATATCGATGACGAACTCGCCCTTCCGCAGGACGCCGTTCTTGTACTCCAACTGCTCGGGCGAAGCGATAATCGTCGGCAGGCCATGCGCCGAAAAATTCTCCGCCAGCAAATGATACTCGCGCGACTCCAGCGTCTCAAACGGATGACGCATCTCGAGAATCGCCACCTGCGGCGCGGCTTTGCCACCAAACTCTTTGTAAGCCTTCAGCAGAGCGGCTTGCAGATACTTCACCCCGCCGAGCTTGGCTAACTTTGTCGCCTTGCGGAACTCTTTCATCGGGCCGGTTTCGTACAACTCATCGGCCAAAACCTCGGCGTATAACACGCCCACGGGGGTTTCGGCGCTGTAGTCGGAGAACCGCATGTGGCCGTTATCCAATGCCGTGTCCAACAATCCCGTCACGGCGAAATGTTTATAACCCGGATTCACCGCCGCTAACATCCGCTCAGCCGGCAGCAGATCCATCCGCGTCATCAACGCCGGGTTTTCCATGGCCATCTTCCGCAGTTGATCCACCGCGGAGGCCAGCAACTGCCCACCCTTCACGAGACCTTCGTACTGCTCCCTCGTCACCAGATGCGGCCGTAGAAACGGCGACACCGGGCGATTGCCCAGTTCCAATTTCCGTGTCCGCAGCGTTCCATGGAAACGCTCCACCCAGCTCAAATCGCGGAAAGGTTCTGTTTCGAGGATGCTGTGATAACGGGCAATCGCCTCGTCCACTTGATTCATTGCCGTAAGCCGAACTCTAAGTATCTCACACTCAACCGCTAGCTGTACACTCGGAAACCTCAAAAACCAGCGCTAACTCTCTTCGTTTCATCGGTTTACAATTTTTGAAATCCGCTTATGCAAGAATGGATGCAATGCGCCGACTCTTGCTTCTTCCGCTTTTCCTGCTCCTCGCCGCCGTACCGGGCGCCGCCGAGGAGGGCATGTGGCTCTTCAATAAGTTTCCCCGCGAAGAGGTAAAGAAGAAGTTCGGCTTCACGGTTACGGACCAGTTTCTCAACACGCTGCAGCTCTCCTCCGTTCGGTTCAATAACGGCGGCTCCGGCTCCTTCGTCTCGCCAAACGGGCTGCTATTTACCAACCATCACGTCGGCGCAGACTGCATTTACCAGGTTTCTTCAAAAGAAAATGACTACATGAAGAATGGCTTCGCGGCAGATTCAACGGCCGCCGAAAAGCCCTGCCCCAGTCTCGAAGTCAACGTGCTGCAGAAGATTGAAACCGTAACGGACAAGATCAAGGCCGGGACGACGGATGCGACGGCCCCCGCCGAAGCGGCGCGCATCCGGCGTTCGAACGCCTCCGCCCTCGAAAAGGAGTGCGGCGCCGCCACCGGCAACCGCTGCGATGTCGTCACCCTCTACTCCGGCGGCCAGTACGACCTCTATCAATACAAGAAGTACACCGACGTCCGGCTCGTTTTCGCGCCGGAAGAAGGGATCGCGGCCTTCGGCGGCGACCCCGACAACTTCACCTATCCCCGCTACTGCCTCGATTTTGCGCTCTTCCGCGCGTACGAGAACGGCAAGCCCGCCCAGGTGAAGAACTTTCTCCCCTGGTCGAAAACCGGCGCGAAGAACAACGAGCTGATTTTCGTCTCCGGCCACCCCGGCCGCACGGAACGCCTCGCGACGATGGCTGAACTCGAGTTCCAACGCGACGTCGTCATGCCGATTTCGCTCGATACGAATGGCCGCCTCGTCAAGAAGCTTCTCGCCTTCGGCGAACTCGATGCCGAGAACAAGAGGATCGCCCGCGACCTGCTTGCCGGGCTGCAGAACAGCATCAAGGCACGTACCGGCTTCCTCGCCGGCCTGCAAGAGCCAGAACTGATGCGCCTCAAGCAGGAGCAGGAGACCCGCCTGCGGAAAGCGATCGCCGACGACCCGGCCAAACAGGCCCGTTTCGGCAAGACCTGGGACGAGATCGCCGCCGCCTACTCCGAGTACAAAGCCTTCTACACGCAGTTCACCTATACCGAACGCGCTCCCGCCACCGGCTCCGAGCTCTTCGGTATCGCCAAGGGGCTTTTACGGTACCAAGCCGAGAAAGCAAAGCCCAACGGCGAACGCCTCCGCGAGTGGAACGATGCCAATCTGTCGGCCCAGGAGCAGGCGCTCTATTCCACCGCGCCCATCTACCCCTTGCTCGAAAAGCTGGCTCTCACGCACTATCTAGAAAACCTGGTCGCCACCTTCGGACCCACCGAACCGTTCGTCGTCGAAATCCTGGCCGGCCGCACCCCCTCCGCCGCGGCCGACTACTACGTGACCAACTCCAAGCTGGCCGACGTGGCCGTTCGCAAGTCTCCCGCGGCCTTCGACGACCCGATGATGAAGGTGGCCAAGGCCCTCGACCCCAAGGCGCGGGAACTGCGCAAGCGCTTTGAAGATCGCGTGGAGGCCGTCACGGTCTCAAGCGCCTCCCGCATCGCCCAAGCTCGCTTTGCTATCTACGGCGATAAGGAGTATCCGGACGCAACCTTCACCCTCCGCCTCACGTACGCGCCCGTGAAAGGCTACACCAACGCCGCCGGGAAATCGGCCCCGTGGGCGACCGATTTCTCCGGTCTCTACCGGCGCGCCACGGGCGTCGAGCCCTTCGCGCTGCCACCTTCCTGGGTCAAGGCCAAATCGGCTCTGAAGTTGAAGACCCCTTATAATTTCGTCACCACCGCCGACACCCACGGAGGCAACTCCGGCAGCCCCACGGTGAACACAAAGGGCGAAGTCGTGGGCATTCTGTTTGATGGCAACATCGAGGGGCTCCCGAACCAATACTTGTACCGCGACTCGCGGGAACGCTCGGTCCACGTCGCCAGCCAGGGGATCATTGAGGCTCTGCGGAAAGTTTATGGGGCAAATGCAGTTCTCAAGGAACTCGGCATCCTGTAAATGCATCCAACCGCCGGAGCAAATCATTCCATGAAGAAAACCCTCATCGCCCTGTTGTTGCCGCTGGCGGCCTTCGCGCAGAACGGCTACGACGGTCCCGGCCGTTACGAGATTCTCAGCAACCTCTCGCAGAAGGTCCTCGATCTCGATCGCAACGACCAGCGGACCATCATTCAGTTCGAGAACCGCAACACCGACAACCAGACGTGGGACATCCAGGACGCCGGCGGCGGCTTTGTCTACATCCGCAATGGAATGAACGGCTACGCCCTTACCCAGACCCGTCCGAACAACTCCGAGCCGGTGGCGGCGCAGCAGTACAGCGCCTCCGACGCCCAGCGCTGGCGTCTCGAGTCGGCCAACAATGGCGCCGTCCTCATCGTCAACGTCTCCGGTAAGGCGCTCGACATTCCTTACGGCAAAAAAGACAACGGCATCAAGATCAACACCTACAACAAAAACGGTGAGATCAACCAGCAATGGACCCTGCGCCGCGTGGCCGGCTATAACACGAACACCCAAAATCAACCCGGCTACAACGACCGCCGGAACCGGCGCGACCGGCAAAACCGGCAGAACCAGCAGAACCAGCAAAACTACCCCAATTCTGGAAACAGCCGCTACGACAACCCTAACCAACCCTACAACCCGGCTGGCGGCGGCGTGGGCAACCGCGACGCCAAGTACTTCGATCAGAACGCGAATATGTGGAAGATGGATGGCGACGGCGCGTGCTTCTACACGCAGCCCCAGTACAAGGGCGAAGCGTTCTGCGTCGTCTCCGGCGACCAGCGTCAGCGTTTGAGCAGCGATTGGAACAACAGCTTCACCTCCGTCCGCTTCTTCGGGCGCGCGAGCCGCATTACCGTGGCGGACCAAGCCAACCTGGGCGGCCGCACGGAGATGATCACCCGCGACGTCCCCAACATGCGTAACTTCAGCCGCGGCGCTTGGAATAACCGCATCAGCTCTCTGCGCATCGACTAAATGAAACAGGGGTTGGCGGAGTACTTTGCCTTTGCCGAGTTAGGAACCAACTGGCGCACCGAAATTCTCGCCGGTTGTACCACCTTCCTGACAATGGCTTACATCGTCTTCGTCAATCCCTCTATTCTGGCTCAGGCCGGCATGCCCGCCGCCGCGGTAACCGCCGCGACGTGTCTGGCGGCCGGCTTGGCGAGCATTCTGATGGGCGCCGTGGCCCGCTACCCGTTGGCCATGGCGCCCGGGATGGGGTTAAACGCCTACTTTACCTATGCTGTCGTGCAAGGCATGGGGGTTTCCTGGCAAACCGCCCTGGGCGCCGTGTTTCTCTCCGGCGCCGCTTTTTTGCTGCTGACGTTGACGGGCCTTCGCCGCCGGCTGGTCGAAGCCGTCCCGCCGTCCCTCTACGCCGCCGTCGCCGTCGGCATCGGCCTCTTCATCGCTTTCATCGGCTTGAAGAACGCGGGGATCGTCGTCGCGCACCCGGCCACCGCCCTCGCCCTCGGCGACCTTCGCGCTCCCGGCCCCGCCACCGCGCTGGCCGGACTGCTTTTTACGGCCATTCTGCTCGTTCGCCGCGTACCCGGCGCCATGCTGCTGGGCCTGGTCGCCACCGCGCTGGCCGCCGGGTGGGGTGGCCGGACGGCGCCGGACGCTTCGCTGACGGCCATCGCCGCAACCGCCGGCCAACTCGATATCGCCGGCGCTCTTCGCCTGGGCCTCCTTGAAATCATCTTCGCTTTCCTGTTCGTCGACCTTTTCGATAATCTGGGCACGCTGCTGGCCGTCTCGAAGCGCGCTGGACTGCAGGATTCCGCCGGCCGAATCCCCCGCGTGGACCGCATCCTGTTTGCGGACTCCGTGGCCACCATGGGCGGCGCCCTGCTCGGCACCTCCACCGTCGTCAGCTACATCGAGAGCGCGGCGGGGGTGGCGGAGGGCGGGCGAAGCGGGGTCACCGCCATCGTTACGGGACTCCTGTTCCTCGGTTCGTTTTTCGTGGCGCCCTGGCTCGGCGCAGTTCCGGCTTACGCCACCGCACCCGCTCTCATCCTGGTCGGCGCCCTCATGATGACGCACGCTAGCGAGGTCGAATGGAGCGAATACCCCGCCGCCATCCCCGCGTTTCTCACCCTCGCCGCCATCCCCTTAACTTTCAGCATCGCCACCGGGTTAGCCTTTGGATTGATCGCCCATACCCTGTTGACCGTGGCCGCCGGACGCGCGAGAGAGATCAGCCCGTTTCTCTATCTGCTGACCGTCATCTTACTGGCGCGTTTCTTCTGGGTTCCGGCGGGCGCATAAAGAGCGGTTCGGTCTCTGGCAGTAACATCACCCAAAGGGCATAGATACCGATTGCCGTGCCTACGGGGAACAGCAGCACCGTCGCGGCCGCCGTCAAGATACCGCCGGTGTGCGCCCACATTTGCCACCGCAGGATGCCCCGTCCTACAAGGATCAAAGGAACAGACATCGCCATACTCAATGCAATGTAAGCGGCGGCGATCAGTCGATCCAGAGGAATCGTGGTTAGATCGTTGTGCTTCGCCTCGGCATCAAAAGCCAATAAGCCGGAGGGTCCGCCAAAGGCCGCAAGAACCCCCACGGAGGCCACTGCTCCAAAGATTCCAAAACCGATAAAGATCTTACCCACCGCGCGGATCTGCTCTTGCAACTCCCTACAACTCCAACCTTCTATTGTACGCGACGACGGCGCACCCACCACACGAAAAACACCCCGGCCGCGATCCCGTAAACCACTAGGTTCCACGGCCCCCGCTCCACCCACCGCCCGGAGGTCCGCCACTCGGTCAAGCCCCAGTACTGTAAGGGCGTCAGCGCCATCCAGACAGCGAGCGGCGGCGCCGCCAGCACGGCCCAGTGCGGCAGCAGCCAAGTCAGATACCAGGGATGCACATTGGCGGAGAGCAACAGGATGGCCAACGTCGTCGTGAGAACGGACTGCTCCAGCCGCAGCGGCAGCAACGCCACCCCGGCTAAGAGGCCTAACACAATGTATTTCGCCGCGGCCCGGGTCGGCGAGACGAGCTCGATCAGCCAGAACAAACTCGGGTTATTCGACCAGCCGCCGAGAAAGCCGCTCGCGAAATCGGCATTCTCCCGGATGTCGCTGAGATACGGCAAGAACAGCACGGCGGGTACCAGCACCGCCCAAGCGGTCCGCCGGTCGGCCCGAACGAAAGCCGGAAGCAGCAACGCGGGCCACCACTTCACGGCAATCGCCAACCCCAGCGCGAACCCCGAACGATAGCGCATCGCGAGAGTCAACGCCAGAATCAGCAGCGCGTCATTGTGACCCATCCCCGCAAACTCCACGATCGCCAGCGGGCACCAGCCATAGAGCAAGGCGGCCCGCGCCCCGTGCCACCGCGCGAGCAGCAGCAACAAGGCGAGATCGGCCAGAATCGCGGGGGCCTTGTAGATCCAAACCGAGTCCGAAAGCCGTGCCATCTCCCGCTGCAGATTCTCGACGAGCGGCCCATAGACGGCCTTGAAGTCTTTGCCGTCCACCAGCTGAAACGTTTCGTCGCGCAGCGCGCTCCAACGGGGGTCGCCTGGGCGCTCCTGGTATGGGTTCCCGCCCGCCAACTGCAACCGGCCTTCCCAGCGGTAGCGGTACAGGTCGTCGGTGAACACGGAGGCCATCCAGGACGCTTCCAGGCGAAACAGCAGCGCGAAGCCCAAAACGAACCGGAGCGAAACCAACCTTTCCCATCCGGAAAAGTGGGTTACAAGAATCAGATATACTAAGGAGATAAATAGGTACAGGACGATGGCTAGAGTCGGGGTGCTGCGGTTCTGAGCCGCCCAAACCAAAGCCAGCAAGCCAACGCCTAGAACTGTTCCGCCCACCCCTAGCGCGCGCATGCCCACTACCATAGCGTTTTTCGTCACCAATCAGTCGGCTTTTGAGCAATTGAAGCGGGAGATGTTTGATGACACCTTCGCGGGCGTCCACTCTCTGGCTTTGTTCGACTATCTGCTGATCGTGCCGTATTTTGTCATTCTGCTCATCCTGAGCTTCTATGGCATGCATCGCTACGAAATGATTCGCGGCTATTTCAAGCATCGCCGCAATCTGCCCACCGCCCCGCCGCAGCGCTTCGACGAACTGCCCCCCGTTACCATCCAACTTCCGCTCTTCAATGAACGCTTCGTGGTCGAACGGCTCATCGATACGATCGTCAAAATCGACTACCCCAAAGACAAGCTCCAAATTCAGGTCCTCGACGATTCGACCGACGAAACCCATCCATTCACCGAGCGCCTCGTGGCAGAATACCGTGCCATGGGCCACCCCATCGAATACCATCACCGCACCAACCGCCACGGCTACAAAGCCGGCGCCCTGCAGGAAGGCCTGAAGACGGCCACCGGCATCGTGGTGGCGGTGTTTGACGCCGACTTCGTCGTCCCCACCGATTTCCTCCAGCGGACCATCCACTACTTTGCCGATCCCAAGGTTGGCGTAGTGCAGACCCGGTGGACGTACCTCAATCAGAGCGTCAACAAGCTAACCGAAGTGCAGACGATGCTCCTCGACGGCCACTTCGTCCTTGAACACGTCGCCCGGGCCGGCGGCGGTCTGTTCTTCAACTTCAACGGCACGGCCGGCATCCTCCGCAAGGCGATGATCGAAGACGCGGGCGGGTGGCAGCACGATACCCTGACCGAGGACTCTGACCTCTCTTACCGCGCCCAGCTGAAAGGCTGGCAGTTCATCTACCTGCCCGATGTCGAGTGCCCGAGCGAACTCCCCACGGACATGCACGGCTTCCAGGTGCAGCAGACCCGCTGGTCGAAGGGCCTGACGCAGTGCGCGAAAAAGCTGCTGCCCATGATCCTGGACAGCAAGCAGCCGTGGCGCATCAAGCTCGAAGCCATCTGCCATCTCACGCCGAACATCGCCTATCCGTTGATGGTCGTTATGAGCCTGCTGATGCTCCCGGTGATGATCTGCCGCTTCTACATGGGCTGGATGCAGATGGTGTTCGTCGATCTGCCGCTCATGGTGGCCAGCTTCTGGTCGATCTCGGCCTTCTATCTCGTCGCGCAGCGCCAGCTGCACGGCAAGGGTTGGACGAAGTCCATCAAGTACCTGCCTTGGCTGATGATGGCTGGCGTGGCGCTGACCCTGTCGAACGCCAAAGCGGTGATGGAGGCGATCGTCGGCCACCAGACAGCATTTGCCCGCACCCCGAAGTACGGCATCGGCAAGATTCCGTCGAAAGCGAAGTACAAGAGCAAGATCGGGACGCTGCCGTACATCGAGACGCTGGCCGGCACGTACTTTCTGTGGATGATGTGGTACTCGATTGAAACCTACAACTTCCTGGCTATTCCGTTCCTCTCGCTGTTTGCGGGCGGGTACTTCTGGGCGGCCGGTAGCAAGTTCTGGTTCGAGTATCAGAACAAGCAGGCGTTTGAACGCGCCCGTCAGGTGCAGCTCGAAGCGGCCCGCTAGTTACCAGATTCCCAGCAGCTTCCACCAGCCGAAACCGAACGTCGACCAGATGGCGATGTTCACGAGTGAGCAAACGAACCCCACGCGCCACCACAGCGGAAACGTGGCGTAGCCGTGCGCGAAGAACATTGGGCTCGGCGTCGTCCCGTAGTTTGTTAGCCCGGCCGAGAAGTTGGTGAAGCAGGCGAAGGCGAAGACGACCAAACCCAGCGGCGCGCCTTTCAAAATCAGCAGCGCGAGAAAAGGCGGGTACAGTGCCAACAAGTGGGCCGTGATGCTCGCCAGGAAGTAGTGCGCGTAGAAGTAGATCAGCAGCGCGACGATGAAGAGCAGCACCCAGCCCGAATCGCTGAACTGCGCCCCGATGCTCTTGGCGAAGGCAGTCGTCACCCCGCCATCGTTTAGCGCCCGGCCGAGGCGCAGCAGCCCGCCGTACCAGATGAAGATGTCCCAGGCGGCCGTCTCGGTCTTGACGTCCTCCCAAGTCAGCACCCCGGTCAGCAGCAGCGCCGCGCAGCCGAGGAGGGCTGTCAGTGTAATGTCCATCTTGTGCCAGCCGCTCGTGGCCCACAGTCCGCAGACCCCAACGAAGATCAACGCCAGAATCCGTTCCGCCGTCGACATCGGTCCCATCTTCGCGAGTTCCGAGGAAGCGAAGGCCCTGGCCTCCGGCGTCTTTTGGATTTCGGGAGGCGACATCCACATCACCACCCGCGGGATGATCGCCAGCGACAAGACCCCCGGCACCGCCCCCGCTACGAACCAACTGGTCCACGTGATCGGAAACCCCTGCTGCCCGGCCATCTGCGCCGCCAACGGGTTTGAGGCTTGGCCAGTCAGAAACATCGCCGCGCTCACGCAGATCGATTGATACACCGCCAGCATCAGGTACGTGCCCAGCTTCCCCGCCGTCTCTCCCGGCAACGAGCCGTACAGCTCCGCAATCGACCGCACAATGGGGAGCGTCACCCCGCCCGACCGGGCGCCGTTCGAAGGAATGATCGTCGCCAGCGTCACATCGCTCAGCGCCAGCGCGTAGGTGACTCCCAGCGAGGTCGCCCCGAAGGCCCGCACGAAGATCAGAGCGATCCGCCGCGCCAGCCCTGTATTCAGCAGCGAACGCGAGATGAAAAAGGCCGCCATCACCAGCCACACCGTCGAATCGGAGTAGCCCTCCAAGGCGCTCTTGATGCTCAGCCCGCCCACGACCGCCGAGGCCGTCACCCCAATCAACACCACCGCGCCGCCTGGCAGCGGCTGCAGGATCAACCCGCTCACCGTCGCGACGAAAACGGCGAACAGACGCCAGTCGGATTCCTTAATGCCGGTGGGCGGCGGCCACAGGTAAGTGATCCCGAGATAGATCGCGAGCAGGGCCAGGGTGCGCAGCAGCTTGGAAGTCACAAGTTTCGCCATTGTAACCCGTACGGGTAAGGTACTTGGAATTGCAACAGCCCTAGGATTTCTCCGGCGACTCCCCCGGATCTTTGGATGCCAGACTGGAGGGGAACCCTTCCCCATGCGCATCATCAATCTTCTGTTCGCTATGTTCAGTGGTACGGCCCTATGGGCGGCGCCCTCGTATCAAATTTTTGGCCTTGGCAATCTGGGTGGCCCGGCCACGGCCTATGCCATTAGCAACAATGGCGTTGTGGTTGGCACGAGCGCCAACGTCCAGGGCGATTATCGTGGGTTCGTTTGGAATGGCGGGTCGCTGATCGAACTGGCCGGGTTGCCGGGCTCCACCCAGCAGTACGCCAGCGGCGTCAATAACGCGGGAACGATTGCCGGCTCCGCAAACGGCGCCGCGGTTCAATGGCGAAACGGTGTGCCCGAGACGATTGGCCAAGGCGAAAGCAACGCCATGGCGATTAACGAGTCGGGCCAGGTAGCGGGCATGCAGAATGGGCAGGCGTTCCGCACGGCCGGGGGTCAAGTGCAGTTCCTGGGTACGCTCGCCGGTGGCAACTGGGCCTCGGCCTACGGCATCAACACCGCAGGGGAAGTGGCCGGGTACGGCGATACCGCCTCCGGAAATATGATTGGCTTCGTTTCGTCAGGTGGCAGACTGACCCCCATCGGAACGCTGGGCGGCAGCTCGAGCTACGCGATGGCGCTGAACGACGCCGGGCAGGTGGTGGGGCACGCGGCGCGGGCGAACGGACACTTGGAGGCCTTCCTTTATTTGAACGGTTCCATGACCGGGCTCGGCACGCTGGGCGGCATGAGCAGCTACGCCTACGGGATTAATCGGGGCGGGGCGGTGGTCGGTTCGTCCTCGGTGGCCGGCAACGCCAACATGGCTGCGTTTCTTTACTCGAACGGCCAGATGCGCAATCTGAACGACTTGGTGGCACCGAACTCCGGCTGGGAGATCACGGGCGCTTACGGCATCAACGATAACGGCCAGATTGTCGG
This sequence comes from Acidobacteria bacterium Ga0077553, assembly GCA_001464575.1. Lineage (GTDB taxonomy): Bacteria > Acidobacteriota > Terriglobia > Bryobacterales > Bryobacteraceae. The sequence goes on from LNFE01000207.1 coordinate 12,038, forward strand.
CACCGGCCTGTACAACGGCGAGCAGATGGCCGTTCTGTTGAACCCCATCGCTCAGCCTCCGCTCCTCTCCGGCTTCGAGCCCGCCGCAGTAGCCAACGTTCCGGAACCCGGCACGGTCGGCCTGCTGGTGGCAGGCCTGACGTGCATCGCTTTTGGCCGCTGGCGGCGGAATCAGGAATAGAGCTTCGTAATCAGGTTCCCGCCGAAGTCCGTGAGCTTTTCGTTGCGCCCGTTATGCAGGTAGAAGAGCTTGTGCTGGTCGAGACCCATCATGTGCAGCATGGTCGCGTGGAAGTCGCGCATATGATAGCGCTCGCCCACGCCGCGCAGACCGAGCTCATCCGTTTCGCCCACCACCGTCCCGCCCTTCGCGCCGCCGCCGGCAAACCACATGGTGTAGCCGTGGGGATTGTGGTCGCGACCGTTGCCGCTTTCCGACATCGGGAGCCGTCCGAACTCGGAGCCCCAAATCACGAGCGTATCGTCGAGCAGGCCCCGCGCTTTCAGATCCTGCAGCAGCGCCGCGATGGGTTGATCGGTGAGGCCAGCCATCTTCTCGTGATTAGAAACCAGATTCGAATGCGCGTCCCATTGGATGCTCACCGGGCCGCCGCCCGAGTACACCTGCACGAACCGTACGCCGCGTTCGACGAGACGCCGGGCGAGCAGCAGCCGGGTGCCGAAGTCGCGCGTCTGCGGCTTGTCGATGCCATACAGCTTCCGCGTCTCCTCGGACTCCTTCATGATGTCGACCGCCTCCGGGGCAGCGCTCTGCATCTTGAACGCCAGCTCGTAGCTCGCGATGCGGGCGGCCATTTCGGAGTCCTCGGGCTGCGTATCGAGGTCGTTCATCTTCTGCAGCAGGTCCAGCGTCGATCGCTGCCGCTGCGCGGTGACATCGCCCGGGTTCTTCAGATGCAGGATGGGCGAGGGGCCACTGCGCAACAGAGTGCCCTGATAGACAGCGGGCAGGAAGCCGGAGCCCCAGCACGGGGTGCCGCCCTCAGGCGTGCCTTCCGGCTGCGGCATGGCCACGTAGGCAGGCAGGTTATCGGCCGGGCTGCCGAGGCCGTAGGTGACCCAGGAGCCCATCGACGGATAACCCGTCAGGACGCGGCCAGTGTGCACCTGGTACATCGCCGGTGCGTGGACGACACTCTCGGTGTAGAAGCTGCGCACGAAGCAGATGTCGTCGACGTGCCGGGCCACGTTCTGATAGAGCGTCGACACCGGCAAGCCGCTCTGGCCGTGCCGGCTGAACTTCCACGGCGAGGGCAGCAGGGGCGTATCTCCGGTCGTGAACTGGCTGGTGATCTTGCCATAGCTTTCGGGCAGATTCTGCCCGGCGTACTTTTCGAGCGCCGGCTTGGGATCGAACATGTCGATCGAGCTCGGCGCGCCGACCATGAACAGGAAGATCACCGCCTTGGCCTTCGGCTCAAAGTGCGGCGTCTTGGCGGCAAGCGGATTCGTACGGGCTTGGGCGAGCAGATCGCGCTGCAGCAGCCATTCGGCTGCCACGGCGCCGACGCCATGGCGAAGGATGTTTCTACGGGATATAGACGAATTCATGGCGGTTCAAGAGAGCACGGGCAAAGTCGACCAGAGGCATTTTCTGACGATTGAGGTAGTCCAGAGCAAGCTGCATTTCGGCAGGCTTCGGAGCCCGTTGCAGCGCCAGTTCGTAGGCGCGGCGCACCTGGCATTGCGGCGAAGAGCAGCCGGGCTTCAGCCGTTCGGCGAAGGCCTGCGCCTGTTCAAAGGCAAAGTCTGAGTTCATCAGAGTCAGCGCCTGCAGCGCATGGGTGGAGTTGGCGCGGACCGGGCAGGAGCTGACGGCGTCCGGCTGGTCGAAGTTATTCAGGATCGGCAGGCGCACCGTGCGCTTGTTTAGCAGATACAAGCTGCGCCGGTTGTGTTCGCGCTTATCGGGCAGCACGGGCCACAAGTTATCCGGCTCCGCCTCAGTGAAGATGATGTCGTAGATCTCCTGCTCAATCGGCATCTTCACCGGCACTCCGCCCATGCGGGTATTGAGTTGGCCGGTGGCAGCGAGGAGAGAATCGCGGATCGCCTCGCCTTCGAGACGCCGGCGGTTCATCCGCCAGTAGTATTTGTTCTCCCCGTCAATGGCCGCCTTCTTTGCGTCGATGTCGGCGGACTGCCGGTAGGCGGCGGTCGTCACAATCAGCCGGTCCAGGTGTTTGATATTCCAGCCGGACGAGACGAACTCCGCGGCCAGCCAATCGAGCAGTTTGCGGTTCGAAGCCTTGCCGCCCAGAATGCCAAAGTCGTTCGGAGTCGGCACCAGGCCCGAGCCCATCCGCAACTGCCAGATGCGATTGACCATGACGCGGGCGGTGAGCGGATGCTCCGGACGAGCAAGCCAATTCGCGAGCGCCGCACGGCGTCCGTTCGGCCCAACCGGCGCGTCGAGCGCGCCGAGCACGGTGAGGAACCCGGGTTCGACGGGATCGAGCTTATGCCGGTGATCCCCAATTTTGAGGATGTGCGTCACCGGCGCTTTGTCCATGTTGGCGACGGCGTAGGCGGTGCGGAGCGGCTCCGGCTTTTCAAACTCCAACAGGTGCATCTGCTTGCGCAGACCGGCGCGGCGTTCTTTCTCCTTCGGTTCAATCGCGTTCACGACAACGTCCCAGGTCGGGTTGATCTGACTGTTCCCTTCCTTGGCCACCTTCTCCTGCTCCGGCGTCCGCTTCTCTTTGGGGATCGCCATGGCTTCGAGGAACCGCTTTTCGAGCTTGGCCTTCCGCTCTTCCTTGATCCGTTCGCGCACCGGCTTCTCGATGGCCGCAATTTCGTCGGTGATCGGCTTCAGCCGCGCGTTCCAGGCTTTCATGGCAGCTTCGTGGGCGGCCTTCTCTTCGGGTGAGACGATCTCGATGTCCTTCAACTCGGTGGCCGCAAAGACGGCCTGCAAGCGGTAGTAGTCGGCCTGCAGAATGGGGTCGAACTTATGGTTATGGCAGCGGGCGCAGCCGACGGTCATCCCGAGGAAGACGTTTGAGACCCCGAGCGTCATCTCGGTGAGAACCTCCTGACGGTTCATCTCCTCGTCCTGATTGCCGCCGACTAAGTGGATCGGCCCCGCGCGATGAAAGCCCGTGGCGATCAAGGCCTGGCGATCGCCGGGGTAGAGTTCGTCGCCGGCAATCTGCTCTTTCAGGAAGCGGTCATAGGGCTTATTCGCATTGAAGCTATCGACGACATAGTCTCGGTATCGCCACGCATGCGGGCGTTCGGCGTCGAGCTCATAGCCGTTCGTATCGGCATAGCGAACGATATCGAGCCAGCGGAGGGCCCAGCGTTCGCCATAGGCGGGCGAAGCAATCAGGCGGTCGACTAGACTCTCGTACGCCTTCGGGGACTTGTCGGCGACGAAGCGCTGCACTTCGGCGGCGGTGGGAGGCAGGCCCGTCAAGTCCAGGCTGACGCGGCGGGCGAGGCGAGCCTTATCGAGAGGCGGCGAAGGCGTCAGCCCCTTGGCTTGCAGCTGTTCGAGCAGGAAGGCGTCAATCGGGTTCGGACTGAGTTTCGGAGCCTCCGGGCGCACGACCGGTTGGAACGCCCAGTAGGATCGGCGGCCGCCAATCCAGGCATCGTCCTTCGGGTTGATCGACGCGGCAATCAGCGAAATCGCCGCGACGGCGAGCAGAACCGGCTTCCACATAGAGCCATTATATGGCGATATGATATCGCCAGCCGCGCTCTGTTAAGACCACGTTACGGAGCGCCAGGGAGAAACTTGAAATGATACGTCTTGCCATCATATGCCTCGGCCTCGTGGCCGCGGCTTGGGCACAAACCAGTTCGTCAGTCACCGGCACCATCACCGATAAATCCTCTGCGGCAGTAGGTGGCGCCAAGGTTGCGGCACAGAACCTCGATACCTCCGCTACCCGCGAGGTGGAATCTGATTCGAACGGCTTCTTCACCATTCCACTGCTGCCTCCGGGACGGTACAAGATTACCGCCACCAAGACCGGATTCCGCCAAGCGTTTCAGGATGTGACACTCGAAGTGAACCAAACCGCCCGTTTCGACATTGCGCTCGAAGTCGGCACGGTAACCGAAACCGTCGAGGTGAAGGCCTCGACCCCCTTGATTGAAAGCGATTCCTCGTCGATCGGCCAAGTGGTCGAGCAGCGGCAGGTCGCCGAATTGCCGCTGAATGGCCGCAACTTTGTGCAACTCGCCACGCTTGGACCGGGCGTGACCGGCGTCGGCTTCGGCAGCCGCTCCACCATCATGAGCGGATCCCGTCCGGACGACCTCCGCCCGGGCAGCGAAATCTTCGCTAACGGCAACCGCGAAGGTTCGAACAACTTCCTCTGGGATGGCATCGACAACAACGAACGCCTGACGCTTTCCATTGTCCTGCGCCCCTCCGTCGAAGCGGTTCGCGAGTTCAAAATCCAGACGAGCCTCTTCACCGCCGACCAGGGCCGCAACTCCGGCGCCACGGTGAACGTCATCACCAAATCGGGTTCAAACGAATTCCACGGCAGCGCGTATAATTTCCTGCGCAACGAAAAGTTTGATGCGCGGAACTTCTTCAGCGCGATCCGCCCGACGCTGCGGCAGAACCAGTTCGGCGCCAGCCTTGGCGGCCCGATCATCAAGAACAAGCTCTTCTTCTTCGGCAACTACGAAGGCTTCCGCCGCAACCTGCAGCGCACCTTCGTCAACAGCGTGCCGACCGCCGAAACCCGCGTCGGCAACTTCGCCGCGGTCCGGGACATCTTCGATCCGAACACGCTGCGGGCCGCCCCCGGGACCGCAACGGGCTTTACCCGCGATCCCTTCCCCAACCGGCAGATTCCGCTCAACCGCTTTGACCCTGTCATGTCCAAGCTCGTGAACGCCTATCCACTGCCGCAGCGGGCGGGCCTCGTGAACAACCATGTGACGAACCCCGGCGACAAGCAGGTCTGGGACCAGGGCGACCTGCGCGTCGACTGGAACTGGAACGATCGCAACACCGTCTTCGGCCGCTTCTCGCGGCAGGACACGACCACCACGCGCCCGTCCACCTTCGCCCCGGTCACCTTGGCAGGCATCAGCGACCCGGTGAGCCTGGGCAATGAAGACACCTTCGCCGGGGACTCGGCGCTGAAGGCTTACCACTCCGTGCTGAGCTGGGTGCGGACCATCACCCCGACCTTCGTCATGGAAGCGCGCATGGGCTTCAACCGCTTCGCGTTGAACTTCGTGCAGGAAGGCGCCGCCCCCGGCGCGCAACTCGGCGAAAAGCTGGGCGTGCGCGGTTCGAACCAGGGCCCGAACTCGGATGGCATCCCGATCTTCAGCCCCGCCGGCTACACCGGCATCGGCCAGACGCGGTCGCTGCCCATCATCCGCATTGAGAACACCTACCACCCCGGCGTGAACTTCACCAACCTCCGCGGCCGCCACACGCTGAAGTACGGAGTGGACTTCCGCCGCCGGCAGTTGACGCAGTATCAAACCAACCGGGGCAACGGCCGCTTTAACTTCGGCCGCACCTTCACCGACAACCCGAACAACGCCGGCGCCACCGGCGACGCCATGGCCGCTCTCATCCTCGGCACCCCCAGCACGATTGAACAGGACTTCACCCTGATTGCCCCCGGCATCCGTCTGTGGGAGTCCAACTTCTTTGTGCAGGACGACTGGAAGGTTAACGACCGGCTGACCTTGAACTTCGGCGTTCGCTACGAGTACGACACCCCGACCTCGGAAGTGACCAACCGTTGGACCAACTATGACGTCCGCAATGCCCGGCTACTCATCGCCGGCTTCAACACGGATGAGCGGACGGGCGTCCAGCCGGACCGGAACAATTTTGCTCCGCGCTTCGGCTTTGCTTACCGCGTGAAGAACGGCACCGTCATCCGTGGCGGCTACGGCATCTTCTTCAACCCGGTGGGCAGCGAAAGCGTCGTCATGCGGCGCCACCGGCAGTTGCCGTTCGGCCCCATCAACGTGGTCGACATCAATCAGTTCGTGGCCAATCCGCGGCGCGTCTCCGACGGTCTGCCGCCCATCCCGAGCCTGAACTTCGATGCCGCCGTGGCGAACCCGGTGGGTAGCTTCCTGGGCGTCGACCCGAACCTCCGTTCGGGCTACGCCCAGCAGTACAACCTGCAGGTGCAGCAACAGTTGCCATGGGACCTGGTCTTCAAGATCGGCTACGTGGGCAACCTGGGCCGCCGCCTCGATACGGTGTACAACTTCAACCAGCCGGATCCGGGACCGGGTGCTCCGGCTCCGCGCCGTCCGCTGTTCTCGCGCGCCCCTGGCGTGATCAACGTGGACTTCAACGTGTCGGACGGCTTGTCGTCCTACCACTCGCTGCAATCCACCGTCGAACGCCGCTTCAACAATGGCCTCGGCTTCCTGGCGGCCTACACCTGGGCGCACTCCATTGACAACGTCCCGAACCAGTTCGGTGGCGGCGACAACGGGCCGATTCCTCAGGACATCCGCTTCCGCAGCCTGGACCGCGGCACCTCCGGCTTTGACATCAAGCACCGGTTTGTCTACAGCACCAACTACGAACTGCCTTTCGGCAAGGGCCGGAAGTTCAGTTCGGGGAACAACGTCGTCGACAACATCCTCGGCGGCTGGGATACCAACCTGATCGTGCAGATCCAGTCCGGCTTGCCGTTTACGCCGACGTTGGCCGCTTCGGTGGCGAATGCGGGCGGCAGCCGTCCGGATCGTTACAAGGACGGTAAGCTCGACAATCCGACCATTGCCCGCTGGTTTGATACCTCCTTCGGCACCGCAGCCAGCGGCGCTGCGTGGGGCACGCCAACGGTGTTCACTTATGGCAACGGTGGCCGCAACGTGATGCGCGGACCGGGCCGGGAGAACGTGGACTTCTCGCTGTTTAAGAACTTCATGCTGACCGAACGGTTCAAGCTCCAGTTCCGCGCCGAGATGTTCAACCTGTTCAACCACACCCAGTTCGATATTCCCAATGCCAGCATCGGGAATCCGAACGCCGGCATCATCACCAACATTGTCGGCACCCCGCGTCAGATGCAGTTTGCGCTGCGGCTGACCTTCTAAGGAGAAACTCCGGCATGACGGCCCGACGAAACAAAGCCAAGGAATCCTTGGGGGAGTTTGCCCGCCGGGTCGTCCGCCGGAACCTCCGGCACTTCTCACAGGAAGAGAAGGCCGTGCTTCGGGATAAGGATCCCGAGCCGCTGCACCAGATGCGCGTCGGCATGCGGCGCATGCGGGCAGCCATCGAAACGTTCGGATTCGCGATCCGATTACCAAACGAAGCCAATGACCAGGCGATCAGCAAGATCAGCCGCCGCCTCGGAGAGGTGCGCGATCTCGACGTCCTGCTCGCCAAGTTAGGCCAGCTCGAAGGGCTGGACCCGCAGATTCTCCGCACGCTCGCCGCCCGGCGCGAGGAGCATTTCGAAGGCCTGCGCCAAACCCTGCGCGGACGCCGCTACACCGACCTCACAAATTCGTTGGGCGCATGGACAAAACGTCCAGTATTCCGGACAGCCGCCGAGCTGCCGCTCCGTCCCGCCCTGCCCGATCTGCTGCTGCCCCTGGGCTGCCGCCTGTTCCTGCACGCCGGCTGGGAAGCCGAGTCCGGCGAGATTCTGCATGACCTGCGCAAGCGCGTCAAAGCGATCCGCTACCAGACCGAGTTCTTCGCCGATCACTATGGCCCGGAGCTGACGGCCTGGATCGGCGATTTGAAGACAATGCAGGACGAGCTCGGCGGACTGCAGGATCGCGTCGTGCTGCGCGAAGCCGTCGGCGAGGTTGGGCCGAGCCTCGCCAAACTACTGCGGGCCGAAGAGAAGGCGTTCGCTGCGTGGTGGCCGCCCGTGCGCGAGCGCTACCGGGACCCGGCGTTTCGCCAATCGGTGCGGGAGATGTTAGCTCGTCCGCGTTAGCGGCACTTCGTTGGTCTCGTGAAAGCGGACGTCGGGGTAGTCGCGCGAGATATTCTGCAACTCCCATTTCGTGGTGAAGAGGCAGACCAGTTGATCGAACTGATCGCGGAAGCGGACAACACCGGAGCTGGGCCAGCGGACTTTCGCGAGCGCTTCGGGAGTGCCACGAGGCCACCGGGCGCAGACGTAGGGTAGGGAGTCTAGCGTCGCTTGGACGCCGTACTCCTGCGCGAGGCGAGACTCGACCACGTCAAACTGCAGGCGGCCGACCGCGCCGAGGACAGGTTCGCGGCGGACGCCGTCGGGATCGTAATAGACCTGCACGACGCCTTCTTCGGCCATTTGGGTGATGCCCTTGCGGAACTGCTTCGTGCGGCTCATGTCCGAGTTGCGGAGGACGCCGAAGAATTCAGGCTGGAAGCTGGGGATGCGTTCGAACTCGATTTCGGGGTTGGTGCTGAGCGTATCGCCGATGATGAACATGCCCGGGTTGACGACGCCGACGACGTCGCCGGCGAAGGCCATATCGAGGCCTTGGCGGTCGCGGGCGAAGAGCCGGTGGGGACGGGTCATGCGGAACTTCTTGCCCTGCCGCGGATGGTGCACGAGCATGTCCCGATCGAAGCGGCCGGAGCAGATGCGGAGGAAGGCCATGCTGTCGCGATGCATGGGGTCCATGTTGCCTTGGATCTTGAAGACGAAGGCGGAGAAGTCGGGGGAGTCGGCTTCGATTAAGCCGTCCTTGCTGAGGCGCGGCAGAGGCGAGGGCGCGAGATGGGTAAGCGCTTCAAGGAAGCAGTCGACGCCGAAGTTGTTCAGAGCGCTGCCGAAGAAGACAGGGGTTTGGAGGCCGAGGAGGAAACGTTCGCGGTCAAAGGGCGGGATGGCAACTTCGAGCAAGGCGGAAGCGTCGGCGAGTTGGGTGGCGTTGTCTTCGCCGACCGTGGGGGCGAAACGGGGGTCGTCGATGGACATCTCTTCCGTTTCGGAGCGGACCTGACCGCCGAGGGTGCGCTGGTAGCGGAGGAGTTGGCGGGTCTTGAGATCGACGACTCCCTGGAAGCGGTTGCCGTAGCCGACGGGCCAGTTGAAGGGAACGGCGACCATGCCGAGGACGCGCTCGATCTCATCGAGCAGCTCCATGGGATCGAGGCCGGGCTGGTCCATCTTGTTGATGAAGGTGAGCACCGGGATGCGGCGCATGCGGCAGACGTCGAAGAGCTTGCGGGTTTGGGGCTCGATACCTTTCGCGCCATCAAGCACCATGACGGCGCTATCGACGGCGGTGAGGGTGCGGTAGGTGTCTTCGCTGAAGTCCTGGTGGCCCGGAGTGTCGAGGAGGTTGAAGAGGCAGCCGCCGTGTTCGAACTGAAGGGCGGTGGAGGTGATGGAGATGCCGCGCGCCTGTTCCATGGCCATCCAGTCGGAGGTGGCATGGCCGCGGTTCTTCTTCGGCCGGACGGATCCGGCGGTTTCGACCTCTCCGGCGTAGAGCAGGAGCTTTTCGGTCAGCGTCGTTTTGCCGGCGTCGGGATGCGAAATGATGGCGAAGGTGCGGCGGCGGCGAATCTCTTCGCGCATCTCGCGAAGGCTGGGATCGGGGGGAGGAGTCAATTTAGGTTAGTAGAGTAACTTCCTAGTGTCCCAGAGCGGCGGAACGGCTGTCAAAGTTAGAGCCGGCGGAGGGTCGGGGCTGGTTTGGGAGGCAAGAGCGCTCGGGCGGCGGCTTGGGCGGTTCGGAAGGCTTCGCGGTCGAGGGTGGCTTGGCTGACCAGGGCGGCGGCGAAGCGGTCGGCTTCGGCTTCGGCGAGGCGAGGGCGGAAGGTTGGGGGGACGTTGGCGTGCGGATCCAGGATGACGATGGTGGGCCCGCGATCGCTCGAGATCATGAAGGGGGCGGCGGCGTGGCCGAGAGCGTGGGCGATGGTGGTGGCGAGTTCGGCTTCGCTGTTGGCTTGGAGGAGGAGAGAGACGGGGAGGAAGAGGGGGCCGCCGGGGAGGGCGGTGGGGCGGGAGGAATCGGCGTGGACGAGTTCGACGGAGGTATTCGCTTTCAGCCGAAGGAGGAGGTTGGTGGCGTAGGCGGTGAGGGCGGGGTCGTCGACGCGCCGAGTTTGGCGGCGGATTTCGGTGGCCATATGTTGGCCTAAGAGTCGAGACTTGTCGATGGACTGGGCGAGTAAGGGGAGGGTACAGAGGACGGTCAGCAGGTGTTTCATGAGTTACTCCTGACGGACGTTATGATTTGAGTATGCGCCTGTTGGTGGTGTTGTTGTTGGGGACGGCGGGGTTGGGGTGGGGGACCACTTGCGGGCCGCAGGTCTTCGGTCCACTTTGTCAGCAGGTACCAGAGAACGCAATCCTGTTTTTCGGGACTATGGTGGAGAAAGCGCCTCCGATGCAAGGTCACTGGTCGCGGTTCGCCGTGAAGGAGATCTTTCAAGGTCTGCCGCCGGGAACCACCGAGGTACTCGTCTTTCCAGGCGGCTTGGGCGAATTTAGGTTGGGTGGGTCGTATCTCTTAACGGCGGATCACTGGAAGACCTACTCTTGGCATTCCCGGACCTGGGACAGGTTGAAATGGTGGTGGGAGTTCGAGCGGCATTGGCCGCCGCTCATTCGTCTCCAGACATGGTCTTGTGCCTACCTGAGGGAACATTTCCGTGTTCCTCAGGAGGACTGGGCCTATGCGCGCGAGTTGCGAGACGGGAAACCGCGTCGACGGATCTACGGCACAGTCTCGTTAGGCGGTGCACTTTGGCGAGGCGGAACAGGATTGCCTCCCCTGGCGGGCGCGATGGTTGGCATTCATGGACCGACAAGGAGCTGGTCTGTTGCAGCCGACGAGAATGGGCAATACTCGGTCGAAGGTGTGGATCCCGGTAAGTATTGGCTTGAGGCCGAAGCGCCAGGGTACAGCAGCAAAGGCGAAACACTGGAATTCGAGCTCAACCCTCGAGGTTGTCGATTTGCTCCTCTGGCCATGACCGCCGCGGGAACCTTAGCGGGCCGGGTGGTACAACCTGATGGATCGCCAGCCAAACGAGCTTCGGTATGGTATCGATTCGCTGATCCCAAGTGGCGGGGGCAGATCGAAGAGAGCTCCACGACCACAAACGAACGGGGTGAATTCTCGTGGAATGATGTTCCACCGGGGGAATTCGTGGTCGAGGTACGGGCCTTCGGAAGCGATGATCCGTACACAACGATGCGCCTAAAGCTGGGCCTCAATGAAGTACGGCAGGGGATCGTGTTCCGGCTGGCGCCGACCCCACCGAAGCGCGTCGTGACGGTCCGCGTCTCTTGGCCGGACGGGCGGCCGGCGCAAGGGATCGCCGTGTTTGGCGAATCGGGGGAGGTCAGGTCGGAACGCCTCATCACAGGGGCGGATGGCATTGCCAAGCTGCCGGTGTTCGCGGGACGACGCTATTCGGTCTTCGCCTCCGTCCCGGTGGACGGCAAATGGACCGGCGCGGGTCGAGGCGCAAACGGACTCCGTGGATCTGGTGATCGTGAAGGCACCCGCCCAATCTCGTTAGGATAGTTAGACCGCATCCCTGTGCCTGCCACTATCCTCGCCTGCGACGACAATCCCGATATTCTTGTGGCCCTGAGCTTGCTGCTGCGCGGCGCGGGGCATCAGGTGAAGACCGTCGATTCGCCGGCCGCGGCGCGGGAGGCCGTCGCCGCGCGGGCCTTCGACCTCATCCTGACCGATATGAACTTCACGCGGGATACGACCTCCGGCGAGGAGGGCCTCGCGCTGATCGCTGAGCTACGCGGCGGCGCGCCGGTGATCGCCATGACCGCCTGGGGCGACATCGAACTGGCCGTCCAAGCCATGCAACGAGGCGCGGTCGACTTCCTCACCAAGCCGTTTGACAACCGGCATCTGCTCGAAAAGATCGAGGCGCATGTGCAGCGGAAACGCGCTCGCGAGGCGGAACTCGAACTGGCCCGGAAGGTGCAGCAGCGGCTGCTCGCGACGCCGCCGGCCATGGCTGGGGTCGAGATCGCCGTTCGCTTTGAACCCGCCAATGAAGTCGGCGGCGACTACTATGACTTCTTCCCGCTCGGCGAAGGGCGGCTCGCCTTTGTATTGGCCGACGTTTCGGGCAAAGGCATTCCGGCCGCGCTGATGATGGCCAACCTGCAGGCGCTCTTCCGCGCCGGCGACCATAGTCAGCCGCAGGTGCTGCTCGCGCAGATCAACCGGCTCTTTCACGCCGCCACCAACGACACCTGCTACGCGACCTTGTTCTACGCCATCTGGGACCGCCGGGACGCCACGCTGCTCTACGCCAATTGCGGGCACCCGGCCGGCGAACTCGACGAGCAGATGCTCGATTCGAACAACACCGTGATCGGAATGTTCGACCGGCTCTCGATTCAGATGGACGCCGTCTCGACGAAGGGGCGAAACAAATTGCTGGTGTACTCGGATGGGTTCACCGATGAAGGGGACGACGTGACCGTGCTGACCTTCACGTTTAAGGAAACAGACTAATGCATCGTATTCAAGGGATTCGGGCGATTCCGCTCTACGGAAAAGCCTATGTGGATTGGCCGTCGCGCTTCTCGGATTTGGAGCAGACGCGGACGCTGGTGGAGGTGGTGACCGACACCGGACTCACGGCGCTGGGCAGCGTCTATACGTCGGCCGGCTTGGTGCAGGCGGCGCTGGACCTGCTGCGGCCGCTGTACGAAGGGGCATCCGCCATCGACCCGGCGGCAACGACCGAGATGTTGCACCAGAACACCTTTTGGCAGGGGCGCGGGGGGAGCGTGACGCACGCGATCTCCGGGATCGACATGGCGCTGTGGGACCTGCTCGGCCAAGTAACCGGGCAGCCGATTCACCGATTGCTCGGCGGAAAGCTGCGGAGCCGCGTGAAGCCGTATGCCTCCATGCTCATGGAAGAGCCGGGGCTGATGCGGGCGAAGCTGGAAGCAGCCTACGCGCGGGGCTTCCGGGCGTTCAAGATCGGCTGGGGTCCGTTTGGGCGGCAGAACGGGCGGGTGGACGAAGCGATTGTGCGAGAGTCGCGCGAGGCCATCGGCGAAGAGTGCGAGTTGATGGTGGACGCGGGCGGCTCCGATGCGCTGTGGCCGCACGGCTATAAGTGGGCGCTGCGGACGTCGGAGATGTTGGCCGAGTATGAGGTCGCCTGGTTTGAAGAGCCGCTACGGCCAGACGATCTCGAAGGCTACATCGAACTGACGCGGCACGGCCGCGTGCCGATTGCGGCGGGCGAAGTGTTGACGCGGCGGCAATCGTTTTTGCCGTGGATTGAACGGCGGGCGGTGGACTACTTGCAGCCGGATGTGACGAAAGTCGGCGGGTTGACCGAGCAGCACCGGATTGGCCAGTACGCGGACGACCATAACATTCTGGTGGTGCCGCACGGGTGGAATACGGGCGTGGGGCTGGCGGCGGATCTGCACTTGACGGCCGCGGCGGGCAATGCGCGGTGGGTGGAGTATCTGACGCCGGAACCCTACTTGGACGAGGTGTTTTTGACGCGACCGGTGATCGACAGTGAGGGCTATATTCAGGTGCCGGAGGGACCGGGCTATGGGTTTGCGTGGAATCCGGACGGCATTGAGAAGCTGTCTCAGGGCGTGAAGTTAACCCGCTAATGGTTGGACTGGATTTCGGGACAACCAATAGCTCCATTGCCGTGCGCGTGGATGGGGTAGTGAAGATGGCGCAGTTCGCGGATAGATCGGAGTCGTACCGGTCCATCCTCTACGCCGAAGCGCGGAAGGCGGCGCGGGCGCAATGGTGGACCGGGCCGGAGGCGATTACGCAGTATCTGGACGCGGACGCCAAGGGGCGGCTGATTCAGTCGTTGAAGTCGTTTCTGGCGAGCCGGAGTTTGCGGTCGACCGAGGTGTTGGGGCGGCACTACACGATTGAAGAGCTGATCGCGATTCTGCTGCGGGACTTGCGCCTTGAGGCCGAGCGCCAGTTTGGCGTTCCGGTGCGCGAGGCGCCGATACGGAGGCCGACGATGCGTATGCGGTCGAACGGCTGCGGCAGGCGTTTACGTTGGCTGGCTTTGAACAAGTCGAGTTCGAGATGGAGCCGGTGGCGGCGGCGGGATTCTACGCGGCGCGGCTGCAGAAGGACGAGTTGCTGCTGGTGGGGGACTTCGGCGGCGGTACGAGTGACTTCTCCCTTCTGCGCGTGGGCCCGGGGGGGCGGGAGTTGTTAGGAAATGACGGCGTGGGGCTGGCCGGCGATACGTTTGACGCGCGTCTGATTCGGCACGTGGTGTCGCCGGAGCTGGGGTTGGGGAGTTCGATTGGGTCGATGGGAAAACGGTTGCCGGTGCCGATTTGGCTGTATTCGAATCTGGAGCGGTGGCACTACTTGTCGTTCCTGCGGAGTAAGGAGACGCTGCATCTGCTGAAGACGCTTCCGGGACAAAGTGAGGAGCCGGAGAAGATGCAGGCGCTCTATGACTTGGTGAATGAAGACCTGGGTTACCGGTTGCATCAGGCGGTGCAACGGACCAAGCGGGAACTTTCGAATGCGGATTCGGCAGAGTTCCGATTCTCGGAAGGCAGCGTGGACATTGGCGCGACGGTGCGGCGAGCGGATTTTGAAGAGTGGATTGCGGAGGACCTGGCAGCGATTGCTGGGTGTATCGACCGGCTGGGGGCGAAACAGGTGGACCGGGTGTTTTTGACCGGTGGGACTTCGTTTGTGCCGGCGGTGCGGCGAATCTTTCAAGAGCGGTTTGGAGCGGAACGGATCGAGTCCGGCAGCGAGTTCACGTCGATCGCGCATGGGTTGGCGTTAGGAGGGTAGACTACGGCGTATGCTCGATCGACGCGCGTTTCTGCAGGCTTGTTCGTTATCCGTATTGGCGGCGGCTGGGGGAAAGCCGGTGGAGGCCCGGGTGGGGCCGTGGAACAACAAACCGACCCTGTTTGTGAACGGGAAGCCGACCTACGCCTGCTTTTACGCATTGACGGACTGCCCCGGCGGCCGCTGGACGTGGGAGGAAGAGCCGCAGCGGAACCTGCGGGCGTTTGCGGCGGCGGGGTTCCGGCTGTTCCAGATCGACCTGTTTTTGGAGCTGGTTTGGCCGAAGGAAGGGCCGCTGGATCTGGCAACCGTACGGCGGCATCTGCGCGGGGTGCTGGACGCTTGCCCGGAGGCGGCGATCGTGATCCGGTGGCACTTGAACGCTCCGGGCTGGTGGGCGGAGAAGCATCCGGAGGAATGGGTTCGTTTCGTCAATGGCGATCTCGAGAAGATCGAACGGACGACGCCGGTGCGGATTCTGATGGACGACTTGCGGCGAACGCCGCGGGTGAGCATGGCGAGCGAGAAGTGGAAAGCGATGGCGACGGCGAAGACCGTGGAGCTGTTGCGGGGGTTAGCCAAGACGCCGGAGGGGGCGGCGCTGGCGGGATTGCATGTGTGTTGCGGGGTATACGGCGAGTGGCACCAGTGGGGCTTTATGCGAAACGAACCCGACTCGAGCGCGCCGATGCAGAAGCTATTCGGCGGACCGGTGCCGACGGTGGCGGAACGGGCGGCGGTGGACGATGGGTACTTCCGGGATCCGGCGAAGCGGAAGCGCGTGATCGAGTACTATCGCTGCCAGCAGGAGTTAGTGGCGGATTTGATCATTTACTTCTGCGGCGTCGTGAAGAAGAACTGGCCGCGGCCAATTCTGGCCGGGACCTTCTACGGTTACTTCTTCTCGATGTTTGCGCGGCAGGCGACGGGTGGGCACTTGAGTTTGCAGAAGGTGCTGGCGGCCAAGGACGTCGACTATCTCAGCGCGCCGCAGGCGTACGGGGCAAACTACCGGGACTTAGGCGGCAGTGGCATTACCCGGGCGTTGATTGAGTCCATCCGCTTCCACGGCAAACTGTTTCTCGATGAGATGGACCAGACGCCGTCCTGGAAGTGGCTGAACAACGTGGATACGGCATTCAACCTGGCCGATGTGCCGGCGGATATCGCCGTGATCCGCCGCAATGTGCTCGAAAGCTACACCCGCGGCATGGGACTCTGGTACTACGATTTTGGCCCGGCGAACAACTCCGGGTGGTGGATGGACAGCCGGCTGATGGCGGAGATTAAGCAGTTAAAGGCACTGCTCGAAAAATACCACGAACGCCCGTACGAACCGGCCGGGGACGTGCTGTTTGTGTTTGATACTGAGGTGTATTACTACACCGGACATTCGGCGGAGACGGACCCGTATACGGACCCGATTGCGGTGAACCGGACGATGGGCGAGGCGTGGCGGAGCGGGGCCGGGATTGAGACGGTGCACCTGGCGGACCTGCCGAAGATGGACTTGGCGCGGTTTGCGGTGATCGTTTTTGCAAACACGTGGCTGCTCACTACGGAGCAGCGGCGATGGATCAAGACGGAGTTACTCGACAAGGGCCGGAAGGTGATTTTCCAGGGTAAGCCGGGTTACTGCGACGGGGAGCGGCTGAGCGCGACGTTTACCGCGGAATTGACTCCGGGCACGAATGAGATCAAAGGCGCGGGCGAGTGGCGGGAGGCACTGCGGGCGGCGGGTGCGCACATCTATGTGGATGGCGACCGGCCAGTGCATGTGGGCGGCGGATTGTTACTCATTCATGACAAGGACGGCGGCCCGGCGCAGGTGCGTTTGCGAAATGGTAGTACCCTGGAGGTGACGATCCCTCCGAAGTCCTCATTGATTTTCGATGCCCGTACGGGCGCCCGGCTTTTGTAACTCTGTCTTTTGTAACTCTCCTATGGCAACCAGAACTCCCCGCAAACGCCCCAGTGCGGCGGCAATCACCATCCATGAAGCGATTGAGTCCGCGAAAGAGGCGCAGGCCGTGGCCATGGAGGACATCGCCCCTACCGCCAAGCAAGACCAGATTGAAGCGATTTTGGAAGGCGCTTCCCCCGATGAAGTGGACACGCTGCGGCGGGCGCTGCGGCGGCGGAGCGAGGCAGAGGTAGCAGCCGACACGGACCCGGACGATGAGCTGGCCGAGGACTGGCTAGACGGCGCGTACCCGTACAAGAACCGCATGTCGCGGAAGAACTACGAGCGGCACAAGTATCACGTACAGGTGGAACTGCTGAAGCTGCAGGCGTGGGTGAAGGCGACGGGGCAGCGGGTGGTGATCCTGTTCGAGGGCCGGGACGCGGCCGGGAAAGGCGGCACGATCCGGCGGTTCATGGAACACCTGAATCCGCGCGGCGCGCGAGTGGTGGCGTTGTCGAAGCCGAGCGAGATTGAACGGGGCCAATGGTACCTACAGCGCTATATAGCAGAGCTACCGACGGCGGGCGAGATCGTGCTGTTTGACCGGTCGTGGTACAACCGGGCGGGCGTTGAACGGGTGATGGGCTTCTGCAGCGATCAGGAGTACAGCGAGTTCATGCGGCAGGCGCCGGAGTTTGAGCGGAACCTGGTGCGGAGCGGGATCCATTTGTTCAAGCTCTGGTTTTCGGTGAGTCAGGAGGAGCAGCGGCGGCGATTCAAGGAGCGCGAGACGCATCCGCTAAAGCAGTGGAAATTGTCGCCGATCGACTTGGCATCGCTGGGGAAGTGGGACGAATACACTCAGGCCAAGGAGGCGATGTTCTTCTACACCGACACGGAGGAGGCGCCGTGGACAGTGATCAAGTCCGATTGCAAGAAGCGAGCGCGCATTCATGCGATGCGGTATGTGCTGCATCAATTGCCGTATCACAACAAGGACGTGAAGGCGATTGGGCGGCTAGACACGCTGCTGGTAGGCCGGGCGAACGTGGTGTACGAACGGGGCGAAATGCGCGGCGGGTTGACGCTCGAAGGTTAGGGTTTGCTGGCGCGGATGATGTCGGCGTAGCTGCGGAGGCGGCCGGCGGCGAAGTCCGAAAGGAAGCCTTCGAGTGGTTGCACGAGTTGATCGCTGTAGGCATCGCCGCGGGCGTAGGGCCCCATGCCGCTGCGGATGATGAGCGAGTCGGCGGTGCGGGGAAAGGCGTCGAGGTTGCGGGCAAAGCGGGCGAGTTCCCCACCCCGGTAGAGATACTGTTCGACGTTTGAGGTATAGATGGCGGCGACCGTGAGCTTTTCGCGGCGCACATAGTCGCCGATGGCGCGGAGCGCTTTTTCGCCGGCCAGATTGGCGACGACGGGGACGATGCGATTTTCCCGATGCATCTGCTGAACGTAGCGGAAATCGTCTTCGCGGGCGAGATAGCTGGCGGGTTGGCCGGCGGCGTCGGTGGCGAGAACGAGATCGCGGAGGCGGGGGTAGTAGGGGCGGGGCTCGCGGCCGTGGGAGTTGAAGCGGAGGTCGAGGCCATCGGCGAGGAAGCGCTGGTGGAAGCCAGCGATGATTTTGCGGTCTTCGGCGGAGAGGGGCAGGCCGGGATCGGCAAGTGGCGCGGGGTTGGGCCGGCGGGGGGCGGAATCGAGATAGCGGACGAGGTCGGCGACGGGGCGTTGGTCCCAAGGGGCGAGGTCAGCGGGGACGGCGCGGCCGAGCAGGAGGCAGAGGTATTCCAGGCGATTGCGGGATTGAGCAAAGAGGCTCCGGAAGAGGAGGTGTTCGAGGAGATTGCCGCGGCGGACGTCGACCATGAACGCGAGTTGGGGGCGGAGATGGGCGATGTAAGAGTAGTTCTGATCGGGCCCGACTCCGAGATAGACGCCGCCGCGCGGCAGCTTGCGCAGGCGGCCGGCGACAGTGAGGAAAGTGGATTCGTTCGAGATGAGGTTGTCGGTGTCGAAGTAGCCTTCGGGTTCGGAGAGGCTGGCGACGAGGGTGGCGAATTCGGCTCGGTCGAGGCTGCGCGCCGGAAGACAGAGCAAAGCGATCACGGAGAGGAGGGTAGCCAAACGCCGCATGACTTATTATCGTAGGTAAAAATGAAACTGCTAACGGTATTCCTTTTCTGTGCGGTGGGTTGGGCGGCGGATCCGCCGTTGGGGTTCCGGGACCTGTTTAACGGGAAGGACTTGTCGGGCTGGGTGAACGTGAATACGGACCCGGATACCTGGTCGGTCGTGAACGGTGAGTTGATCTGCAAGGGCCAGCCGATTGGGGTGATGCGGAGCGACCGGATGTATGAGAACTTCATTCTGCATATCGAATGGATGCATACGGAACCGGGCGGGAATAGCGGCGTGTTTGTGTGGAGCGGGGCGCGGCCAGGCGAGCAGAACCGGCTGCCAGATGGCGTAGAGGTGCAGATGCTGGAGCTCGACTGGCCCAAGCTGCACATGCGCGACGGGGTGATGCCGACGGATTCCTACGTCAGCGGCGAGCTGTTTGGGGTGGGCGGGGTGACGACCGTGCCGGACAATCCGCGGGCGACGCGGAGCCGGTCCGTGGAGATGCGCTGTCTACCTCGGGGGCAATGGAATACGTACGACGTCGTGGCGGTGGACGGGGTGATTAAGCTGGCCATCAATGGGAAGTTCGTGAACGGGATTGCGAAGTCCTCACAGAAGAAAGGCTACCTGTGCTTGGAGAGCGAGGGCGCGAAGATTCATTTCCGGAACATCCGGATTATGGAATTGCCTCCGGGGGTTACGACGCCGGAGCAGAGCGCGGCGCCACTGCCTTAAGCAGCACGCGCAGGTTCTGGAGCGAGACGGGCTTGGGCGAGAAGCCGTCCATGCCGGCGTCGAGACAGCGCCGATAGGTTTCCATATCCGTGCTGGCGCTTACCCCATAAATCGGGATGCGATCGGTGGCCATCGCGCGGATCCGTTGGGTGGACTCGTAGCCGTCCATGATCGGCATCTGGCAGTCCATCAGGACGAGGCCGAAGCGGGTTAGGCGGCATTTTTCGAGGGCGATCCGCCCGTTTTCGGCGTATTCGACGGTGCAACCGAGGCGGGAGAGGAGGGCACCGGCGACTTTGCGGTTGATGGGGTTATCGTCGACCACCAGCACTGGCAGCAGCGCAGCTCCCGCGGGAAGGGGTATTGGCGGGTCTTCGTGCTGGAGGAGGCGGCGCAGGGTGGCTGGGGTGATGGGCCAGGTGCAGACCGAGGAGTAGGCGAGGCGGGTGGCTTCGGGAACCAGACGCAGGGCGCTGGTGGAGCTAAGCAGCAGGGTGCGGGAAGCCCCTTCGGCCGAAGCCCACTGAGCCAGGGCGGTCGCATCCGGGGCGGCGGCGGCTTCCGTAGCGAGCCACCAGCCAGGCTTCAGAGCCGGGGCGGCTTGCGATTGCGCGGCGCCGGCGTCGGGAAACGTCCAGACCTCCCAACCGAGGTAGCGGAAGTACTCGGTGAGGAGATTGGCATTGGCGGTGTTGGCCGCCACAATCACAAGTTGGCCCCGGCCTCCATTGCCGGCCGCCGCCTCCAGCCATCCGGGCGCGGCGCCCGTGCCGAGAAAAGGCAGGCTGATGTGAAATTGCGAACCGAAGCCGACCCGGCTTTCGAGCCGCAGCGTCCCGTTCATTCCCATAACCAAAGCGCGGACGATGGCCAGGCCCAGGCCCACTCCGCCGTGGCTGCGGCTATCGGAGGAATCGACCTGGGCAAAGGGTTCGAAGATCTCGTTTTGCTTCTCGGGGGGAATACCGACCCCGGAGTCGGCGACCGTGATTTCCAAGGCGGTAGTGAAGCCGACCTGCAGCCGGACGTAGCCGGCCTCCGTGAACTTGATGGAATTCGCCAGAAGGTTGGTGAGCACTTGCCGGAGCCGCGAGGGATCGCCCAGGAGTTCGGTGGGGACCTCCGGACGCACGTCAACGAGCAGGTCGAGACCCTTCGAGTCGGCGGTGAGGGCAATGGTGGCGACGACTTCGTCGATCAGGCGGGGAACATCAAACGGCTCGGCGGAGGCCGACGGGGCCTCGCTGCGCAGTTTGGCGTATTCCATGATGCCGGAAAGCACCGAAAGCAGGGAGCTCGTGGCGCGGCCGATGTCCTCGACAAAGGAGCGTTGTTCGGGCTCGAGCCGGGTTTCGAGCAGCAGATCCATATAGCCGAGCGCGGCGTTCATGGGGGTGCGGATCTCATGGCTCATCATGGCCAGAAACTGCTCCTTGGCGAGGGCCGCGCGCTCGGCCTGCTGGTGCGAAGCGCGCCAGCGGAATAGGGTCCAGGCCAAGCCGCCGGCCAGGATCAGCGCCGCCAAGGCCAAGCCGAGGGATAGCGAATTCCAAGGTGAGTGAATCGCCAACACATCGGAGAGCAGGGGTGATTGATCGAATTTCCGGGCGAACTGGCCGAGCGACCCGTCCAGCGCCATCTCACCAAGACGGGCCCGGAAGCGATCGGCTAACTGGGCCTGGGCCGGTTGGCTGCCGATGACCAGACTGGTGGTGAAATCGTTCTGGGGAATCAGCCGGAGCGAGCGTTGGGCGCAAGGGGTTGGCCGGTCCCGCAGAAGAGGGCGCAGCGCGGGCTGAGTGAACAGTGCGGCATCGGCCTGGCCGAGGCAAACGGCAGCGAGGCGGTCCGCGGCGGCGCGCAGGACAGTGGCTTGCACACCGGGCAGCAAGCTGGCGACGGGTGCTGGTAGCGGGGGCGAATTACTGTAAACGAGAGAGCGCCCGGCCAAGTCTCCGGACGAGCGGAGAGCGGAGTCTTCGGCGACGGCGAAGTAACTGGGAACGGTCCACCAGGGCTCAGTAAGGTGGAGCCGGCGGCGGCGTTCGGGGGTGGGGAAAATTCCGGCATAGAGGTCGATGTCGCCGGAATCGAGAGCGGCGTCGGCAGAACGATCCGAGAAGACCCAGGTCATGGTCAGACCTTCGCGCTTGGCCGCTTCCCGGAAAACCTCGACGAAAAAGCCCGCCGGACTGCCGTCTGGCAGGGTGTAGGCATCGGGCTCCGCGAGAGCCGAACCGATCCGGACGGCACTGGGCTGGCACCAGAGCCGCGAGGCGGACGCGAGCATGATTAAAACCAACGCTTGCCGCAACGCTCTAAGGGTATCGCGAATTAGCTCTTAGTGATTCGCCGTAATGTAAACAGCTCGGGACTTACAGAACCGTGGGCCAACTTTTTCCAGTCATCGTCGTAGCGTAATAACTTGCCGGAGACGTGGTTGGAGGCTTCGCTAGCCAGAAAGATCGCCAGTTGCAGTTGCTTGTCCAGCGGAACGCCGCCCGTCATCCGGATTTGCCGGGCATCTTCAATTTCTTTCCACCCGGCTCGTTCTTCACCCGCGGCGAGGATCTCATCGGTCATGTTCGTGTAGGTGCCGCCGGGTGCCAGGCAGTTGGCCTGGACGTTATGTTCGGCGTACTCCGCGGCGATGGTTTCCACAAACCGCACCACGGCGGCTTTCGAGGCGGCGTAGGCGGAAAAGTGCGGCCGCGGGGTGAGCGAGCCGCCGCCCGAGACGACAATGATTTTGCCGGCGCGGCGCTGGACCATCTCCGGAAGCACGGCGCGGCAGGAGTGCATGACGCCGAACACATTCGTCTCGAAGGTCTCCCGCCAGGCGCGGGTATCGGCGTCGTGCATGGCGCCGATAGGCCCCTGAACGCCGGCCGCGCAAATCAGGATATCGGTCCCGCCGAAGCTGGCGCGCATGCGTTCGGCGGCCATGATCATCCGATCGAGTTCGCGGACATCGCCCGGCAGGCGCAGCGAAACGCCACCGGCGTGTTGAATTTCAAGATGGGTGAGATCGATTTCGGCCTTGGTGCGAGCGAGGAGTCCGACAATGGCGCCTTTCGAGGCGAGACCGATGGCGAGCCGCTTGCCAATACCGCGGCCCGCGCCAGTGATGAGAATGCGTTTGCCTTGCAAAGGGGTACTTCCGGTTCACATTATACGGGATGGCAGCCGATGGGCCCCGTAGGTCAGGAGCTATCGCCGCGAAACGGCTCGCTGTCCTTTTACGGCGTACATGGCTTCGTCGGCCCGGCGCAGGAGTGACGCCGCGTTTTCCCCGTCCAGATGCTCGACCACTCCGACGGAGACGCGAATGGGAACCAGCAACGAACGCCCATTGCAGGTCACCTCATGGCGCCGTTCCAGGCGGCCGAGGATCTGTTTGCTGCGGCGGAGCGCGCCTTCAAGCGGGCAGTATAGGAGAGCAACGAACTCATCGCCGCCGATCCGGGCAGCGATGTCATTGGCCCGGATCTCGTCGCGCAGAACGTGGGCGAAGTGCGAGAGCACCTGATCGCCCGCCTCGTGTCCCAGGCGATCGTTGATCCCCTTGAATTCGTCGAGATCGTACAGCAGCAGGGAAAGCTTTTGGCCGGAGGAAATTGCCTTTGCCAGAGCCGCTTCAAAGGAGCGGCGATTGGCGATCCCAGTGAGCGGGTCCGTCGAGGCAAGGGTTTCGAGTTCGGCCACCCGGCCTTCAAACTGCGCGACCTCGGTGACTAAGCGCGAAGTCGCCCGTTCCTGATCGGCCAGGATCTGGGCGACGAATTCCCGCAGCCGCCCCATATGCTGCGTCAACCCCTCGCGCAGGGTCTCCAGATCGGGGGCGGTGGACAATTGTTCCAGGTTCCTGCCCAGATGCTCAAAACCTACCGTGGAGGTTTGCGACAGCCCGCTGGAATCATCGGCGGCCTGGGCGAGCAGGCCCAGGAGTTCCCGGAGCATCGCAAGGTCGCGAGCCTGCGCCGCCTGGGCGCCAGCGGCGAACGACGCAACCACCTCCGTCCAGCGGACGGCGGAACCTGGCAGCGCCTGCGGGGCGGACGTGACATTCTGCAGAATTTGACGGACGGCGGGCAGTTGATCCTGAGCTACCCGCGGAAACAAGGGGAAGACGTGATGTTGGGTTTGCTCGATGGCTTGCCGATAGGCCGCCAGCGCTTCCCGGGCGGTTTGGTCGTGGCTGGCCAGTTGATCAACAGCATCTTTAATGGAAATCATGACGGTCGAGGGACTTATCGTTCACCCGCGCAAATTTTTGAGTCTATACTGAAGAGTTGAGAGGCGAATGAGTAAAGAAGACAGCATCGAAGTAACCGGAACCGTTGTAGAGAAATTTCCCAGTGGTTTGTTCAGTGTTCAGTTGGACCAGGAAAAGATCGTTTTGGCCCATTTAGCAGGTAAACTGCGCCGCAACCGAATCCGGGTGCTGGCGGGCGACCGGGTGACGCTCGAAATGTCCCCCTACGATTTGACGAAAGGCCGCATCACCTACCGCCACAAATAGGCGCACTCTTCGATGCCAGCACGCGTCCTGTTCCTGTTTGGCACCCGTCCGGAAGCGATCAAGCTTTGTCCGGTCGTTCTCCACTTCCGGAGTCAGCCAGCACGGTTTGACGTGCGGGTGTGCGTCACGGCGCAACACCGGGGCATGCTGGATCAAGTCCTGAACGCCTTCGCCGTGCAGCCCGACTACGACCTGAACCTGATGCAGCCGGGCCAAACGCTGTTCCAATCCACGTCGCGAATGATGGCGGCTCTCGAACCGGTGCTGATGGGAGCGGACGGGTGGAAACCGGAAATTGCTTTCGTGCAGGGCGACACCACCACGACTTTGTGCGGAGCGTTGGCGGCGTTTTACGCACGGGTTCCGGTGGGCCATATTGAAGCCGGTCTACGGACGGGCGATTTGGCGCAGCCATTCCCCGAGGAGATGAACCGGGTGCTGACGGGGCGGATGGCGGATCTGCATTTCGCGGCCACCTCCTGGGCGGCGGAGAATCTGCGGCGGGAAGGGGTGGCGGAGGATCGGATCTGGGTGACCGGGAACACGGGCATCGACGCGGTTCTTCATGTGAAGCAAGGCCTCGAAGCCGGAACGATGGCCGCCGATACGGATTGGAGTCGGCTGGATCCGGCAAAGAAGCTGATCGTGGTAACGGCACACCGCCGCGAGAGTTTCGGCAGCGGATTCGAACGGATCTGCCAGGCGCTTGCTGACCTGGCCGAGCGGCCGGACGTCGAAATCGTCTATCCGGTGCATCCAAATCCTAATGTGCAAGATCCGGTGAACCGGCTCCTGGCGCATCGGCCGAACGTCCATCGGATTGCTCCGTTGGACTATGTCCCTTTCGTCGACCTCATGAGGCGCGCCTACCTGCTGATCACGGATTCCGGCGGGGTGCAGGAGGAAGGGCCCTCCCTGGGCAAGCCGATTTTGGTGCTGCGCGAGAAGACGGAGCGTCCGGAGGCGGTTGCCGCCGGGACGGTAAAACTCGTCGGCACCGACCGGGAGAAGATCGTCGCCGAGGCCACCCGGCTACTCGACG
The DNA here is from genome assembly GCA_001464575.1 of Acidobacteria bacterium Ga0077553. Taxonomy (GTDB): domain Bacteria; phylum Acidobacteriota; class Terriglobia; order Bryobacterales; family Bryobacteraceae. The sequence continues at coordinate 37,118 of LNFE01000207.1, forward strand.
ACCCCAAAATGCGAGAGGCGATGGCACTCGTTCACAACCCATATGGCGACGGGCGGGCCAGCGAGCGGATCGCAGACGCAACTGCTTCATTCTTCAGCAGATAGAGCCGGCACTTTGTTTCGCCAAGTGGCTGTTTTCGCGGTCCGGCCGATCCGTTTTTTTGGCGCCGCGGGTGTATAGTCCGAAGCGTGAAGACCTTACTGCCTGCCCGTAACAAAAAAACTGCTTTAAACCCGCGTGGCGCCAAGATGGCCGCCCAGCTCGCTGAACGTGTTATCGGTCAGCCGGAGAGTCTTGACGCGATCATTCCCTATATTCAGATGTATCAGGCCGGCTTGTCGCCCGAGGGGCGGCCGATGGGCGTGTTCCTTCTATTGGGTCCGACGGGCACCGGGAAGACAAGAACCGTCGAAGCGCTGGCCGAGGTGTTGCACGGCAACGCCAAGAATGTCCTACGGATCGACTGCGGGGAGTACCAGATGGAGCACGAGGTGGCCAAGTTGATCGGCGCGCCGCCGGGATACCTGGGCCATCGGGAGACCCAACCGCTGCTGACGCAGGTGAAGCTCAATGCCGTGATGAGCGAACAGAACAATCTGTCCATCGTGCTGTTCGATGAGATTGAGAAGGCCGCCGGTTCGCTGCAGCGCTTGTTGCTGGGGGTGCTGGATAAGGCGTCGCTGCGGCTGGGCGACAACTCGATGGTGAACTTCGAACGGTCATTGATCTTTCTGACGAGCAACCTGGGAGCACGGGAGATGGCCCGGGAGTTGCGGCCGGAGTTCGGCTTGGAGACGGCCACGGTGCGGTCGATCGACGAAGGGCGGAGTGCGGCCAAGCGGCTGGAGGTTGTGGCGGTAGCGGCGGTGAAACGAAAGTTCGCGCCTGAGTTTGTCAACCGGATCGATCTCATGCTGACGTATCAGTCGCTGGACGCGGCGGCGCTGGAGCAGATTCTGGAGCTTCAGGTACGGGGCCTGCAGGAGCACTTGGACCGGAGATTGGGGGAACGCAGTTTTCAAGTGGACGTGCCGAAGAAGAGCCGGCAATTCCTGCTGCGGCGCGGGACGAGCGTCGAGTATGGCGCCAGGGAGTTGAAGCGGACGATGCACCGGTTTGTGATGCAGCCGCTGGCGGCGCTGGTGGCCGAAGGGCGGGTGGCCCCGAATTCGGTGGTGCGGTTTGAGCTGAATGCGTCCGGAGAGCGACTGGACGTCCTGCCGGGGCGGCTGGCGGCTTAACGCGGGATCAGGCGGCCGAGGCCGATCTGGCCGTTGAGGTTCTCGGCCGGCTGCGGCGCATCGCCGCCGCCGTACCACACGCGGAGGCTGCCATCGGGCAAGGGGAGGATCTCGGGATCGCAGACTACCTGCGCATTCCAGGGCGATTGGCCCGCGATCAGCGGGCTCTCGCTCGTCCGTTCCCAGTGGATGCCATCCTTTGAGACGGCCAAGCCGATTTTGCGGCGTTCGGCGCGGTCGCGACCGGTATAGAGCATCCACCAGCGGCCGTGGGAGGTCCAGACGGCCGGTTCCCCGAGGCCGAGCGAGTCAAAGCGGCCCGGTGCGCCGATTTCGAGGATGGGGTTCGAGCGCAGTTTGGTCCAGGTGCGGCCGGCATCGGCGGAGACGGCGACGCCGAGGCGTTGGCGGCGGGCGCGATCCTGGCCCAGGTGGAAGAGGTACAGTTGGCCTCCGGTGGCGATCACGTAGGGATCGGCGACGCCGAGTTCGTCCCAGGCGCCCCGCGGACCACGCGGCAACACGATGCCGTGCCGGGTCCAGTTCAGGCCGTCGGGGCTGGTGGCGAGGGCAATTTCGGGTGGGGCGCCCGCCTGATACCAATGGAGGAACTGCCAGTTCTGGTGCACGGTGGCTCCGTTGGCGCTGATGTAGCTGCCCTCTCCGGCAGCGGGGTCGGGCGCGAGGAGGGCCGAGGGGTGACGGGTCCAGGAGAGGCCTTGGTCGGTACTCGTGGCGAGGCCGGTGCGCCATTGGCGGCCATCCCATCCGGAATAGAAGTTCCACAGTTTACCGGCGACGGCGACGATGGAGGGGTTGAGGGCGTCGACGCTATCGAATGCGCCGGCCGGGCCGCGCGCCAGCACGGGCGAACCGGCATCTTCCCAGACCCATTGCACCGGCCGCTCCGCACCGGATGGCGGCGGCAGGGTGAAATCGCCGTAGCGCCCGCAGGCGGAGAGCAGGCCGAGGACGAGGACGAGGAGGGCGCACCGCCTCATACCGGGACGCGAATCTTGAGTGACGCCCCTTTGCCGGGCTGAGAGTCGAGCATCATCTCCCCGCCGAGGATGCGAACGCGGCGGCGGATGGAGATCGGACCCAGGCGCAGGAGCTCAAGCTCTTCGAGGGTGTAGGCGCCGCTGAACGGAAAGCCGGTGCCGTCATCTTCAATCGACAGTTCGAAGGTATTGCCTTCGCGGCCAACGCCGACCGTGACGCGAGACGCCTTCGAGTGCTTTTGGACGTTGTGCAGCGCTTCCCGGACCACCTGCAGGATTTCGAGCGAACTCTGGGAATCCGGGCTGACCCGGGTGTTCCCGCCGACAAACGTAGCCGAGATGCCGCTCTCTTTGCCAAATCCTTCGACGAGCTTCCGCAGGGAAGGCACCAGACCCGCGCCGTCCACCTCCACCGGCCGCATGCTGCGGACGAAGGCGCGGAGTTCGGCGGCCTGCATCTTTGAGAGCTCTTGGAGTTGCGTGATCTCGTCCATGGCGAGTTTCGCGTCCCGCTCGAGCAATTTGCGCACGACCTCGAGACGCATCTGCAGCCCGACGAAGCTCTGCAGCGGCCCATCGTGAAAATCTGCCGCCATGCGCTGGCGTTCGGCCTCCCGGGCATGTTCGGCCTCCGAGCGGAACATCACGGCTTGTTTGGCCGCGGCGGTGAGCCGATCCTGCAGCGCTTTCTTCTGCAGCGCCATGATCGTTACCGCCATTCCCGACAACAAAAGCGATGGCGAGAGGACCACAATCTCCGTAGGCCGCGCGCCGTAGAAGAACGCGATGGTCAGCGCAATGACAATGATGACCTCGCGTGCCGTGTGCAGGAGCGCGGCCACCAGCAGAACGAACAGGTAAAAGAGCGAGGTAATCCCGGCCGAGTATTGAAACGGCAGCGCGGCGCAGATCAGCAGGAACACCGTATCGACGAGCAGGCTAAAGAGCGGAAAGTCGCGGTCGAGGCGGCGCCAGAAGAGGACAGCGACCGAGTAGATGGTGAACCCGGCCCAGAGAATGGCAAAATTGCGCGTGTTGGCATTGGCGCCGGAAAGCGAAAGGCCAAGGCACAGGACGGCCAGGATAGACCGGAAGATGGCTAGGGCCGTTCTCCAGTTCAAGGCTAGCGATATCGGTTCGGCCGCGGCGGGCTTTTCAACAGGGGGAGATGCCACGAGGAATCAGGACGACACGTTAGGGTCGGCGGTATAAGTATAACGTGTGACTGCGGCCTTCGCCGTCGTCGTCGATGGACACCTCTTTTTCGGGCGTCCAACCGGCGATGGTGAAATCGTGAGCGACGATACGGGCGCCCTTCTTCAACTGTTTTTCGAGCAGCGGACGAACCTTTTCGTTCGAGACCGGCAGGAGATAAACGGTAATGACGTCGGCGCTGGTGTAGTCCTGTTCGAGCAGGTCGCCATGGATGATCTTGGCGCGTTCCGACAGACCAAGGCGCTTAATCCGGTCCGAGCTTTGCTGATAGAGATCTTTGTCAAACTCCACGCCGACGGCATTGGCGCCAAACTTCTCGGCGGCGATAATCACGATGCGGCCGTCGCCGCTGCCGAGATCAAACACCTTTTCGCCCTTTTTCACGGCGCCCAGTTGCAGCATCTTTTCGACGATGATTTCGGGGGTCGGATAGTACGGCGCGAGCTTGGGGGTCTTCTTCTCAGGCGGGGCCTGAGCGAGTAAGATCAACGGCAATAGAATGGCGAGATAGCGCATGTGAGATTCCTTACGGCTCCCTTACGGTTCAAGGTGTAGACGCACCCGGTTGCTCAAAACGTTGCCGGCCTCGACTTGAAATTCGGCCGGACCGCGGTTGACAAAGGTGGGCAGGCGGACTTCCACCAGATAAAAGCCAATATAGCCGGGCGCCAGGGTGGCCCGGAGGACTTCGAGCGGAGCGCCATCGAGAGTAGCCTTCACCTCGGCAGCGACTTGCGGCAAATTCTCGAGCGGGGCGGGCTGACCCGCGGGCCAATCCGGGGTTACCCGGCCGAGGCCGCTGAGCAGGAACTGGACGGTCGAACCCGCCCGTGCGGGATTTTGCGCATCCAGCAGCACCCCGGATTCGGCATCGAGCGCCAGCGGCGAACCATCGGGGTCAATGAAGATGGCCGGCGAGGAGGGCTGCAGGGGTAGGCCCAGCGAAACACGCTGGTTGGCGGCAAGGAAGGAGAGCGCGACGCCGGAGCCCGTCAGGTCGTAGGGCAGTTGCACATGGGTCTCCGAGGCGGACGATGGAAGAATGGCGGCAGGCCGGCCGCTAGCGGTAACGTCGGTCACCCGGGCGCCGAGAATGCTGAGCAGCGCGCCCGGAGAAGCCGGACGGGCCGCATAATCGGCGGCGTGCACCACCCGCAACTCCCGGCCGCGATGCGGGGCAATGGCGGTATACAACCCAAAACCGTAAACAGCCGCGAACAACTGGTTCCCGGCGGCATCCAACCGGACGTCCAATACCGGGGAGGCAGGCAAGCCGCCCCCGGATAGACGGTTCCAGGAGGGCGCGGTCAGGTCGGCCTGGTAGAGGCCGCCGAGAGCGGCGACATAGACCGCATTCGAAGCAAAGTCAGCCGTCACACCGAAAGCCGCCGTCTCCGGCAGATTGGTGGTGATGTCGTCCCAGTAGAGTCCGCCGTTCAGCGTCCGCAGGACGACAGCGGGGGTGCGCAAGGAGTCCGCGGTGGCTTGGCGGCTGAGAACGACGAGCGCCCGGCGCGGGTCCCGGTCGTCCACGGCAATGGATTCGATGGCGGCGCCAGGATTGAACCCCGGCGCGGACCAGTCGGCCCCCCGGTTCATCGAGGTCCACAAGCGGCCATCCGAGGAACCGGCGTAAACCCATTCGCCTTGCGCTTGCACGACGGTCACGACGGCCCCCAGGCGCCGGGAGGCGGCGAGTAGAGTAGCGTTCGGGGCGGGCTCAACCGCCGGTCGCCAAGCCGTCCTTTCGCCGGGCTGCCATTCAAACGCCGCGGCAGTGCCGGGTTGGGAGGAGAGAAAACTGATGCGGGCCCCTTGCGCGCCCCGGGGCAAGGAGAGAATGCGGCGAACCGGCAGGTGCGGCAGAGCCGCGTTGCAACTGGACCAAGTCAGGCCGCTATCGGCCGATCGCCAGATGCCCGTGCCCGTGGCTACGGCGATGGACGCCGGATCGTTCGGCGAAACGGCCAAGTCCGCGGCGGAGGCGCCCAGCAGAGAGCTCTGCCGCCACTGTGTGAGGTTGGTCCAGGAGCGGCCGCCATCATCGGAACGCCACACGAATTGGCCGGCGGCATAAAGGACGCCACGGGCGGAAGTGGCCCGCAGGATGGCGCCGGATTCGGGTACGCGGTCCGGAATGGGCGGCGGGAGCGCACTGACCGCCGGTTCGGCCCCTTCGAGTGTCCAGGTCTCGAAATCCTTCGTCGAGTACCACTGGCCGGCGCTGGCCCGGGCAAACAGCCGTCCGTCCGCGCTCTGGAATTGCACCCGGTCCATCGGGCCTGTTGCGAGACCAGAAAGGCGCAGGTCCACCGCGGCGTTTCCCAAACGGCGCCATTGCGCGAGGGAGTGCCCGGCTGTGGCCAGCAGCGCGAGAGCGAGGATAAGAGAGAAACGCATGAATCGAAGGGAACTGTTGCCGGCTGACCCAGGACTTGGATCTATTTTACCCACATCTATCGGCTAGACTCGGCCAAAGCTGTTGATCTATAAAGTATTTTGATGGACGCACACCATGGGTCATTGAGTTGCAGTGCAATTGAAGCAGCATCAGCTGACTGGGCCGCTTGATGGTAGAATTTAGGTGCGCTGATCCGGAGACGGATTACGCGATGTCCGTATGATCACTTCGTTCTCGCAAATGACAATCCGCCTCGCCGTGGCCACGGCCCTGTGCATGGCGATGTCATTTGCCCAAGCGCCGAATCTCTTCGCGCCGGAGCGGGAACGCTCCGCCAAGGTTCTGCAGAGCAACGGCCAAGTGTCGGTCCTTAAAGACAACGCGCCTTGGGCGCTGCAACCCGGGGACTGGGTGAGCTTACGGCAGGTGATCGTGACCGGCGCTGATGGCTTTGCCGTCTTTCAGGTGAGCGACGGCAGCACGTTCGAAGTCTACCCAAACTCGCGCGTTATTTTCCGCAACAACGCTGGCGGATGGAAGGATCTGCTCGATCTCTACCTCGGCCGCGTGAAGGTGCACATCCAGAAGTTCGGCGGCCAGCCGAACCCCAACCGCGTGACGACGCCAACAGCGGTGATCTCGGTGCGGGGAACAGTGTTCGACGTGCAAATTGAGGACGAGGACGCTACGACTCTCGTCACGGTTGACGAAGGCCAAGTGGCAGTGCGTCACTCGCTGCTCCCGCCGAGCGAGCCCAAACTGCTCAACGCGGGCGAGTACGTGCGCGTGTACAAGAATCAGCCGCTGGCACAGAAGAACTTCGACAAAGGCGGCGCACTCCGCCGCACGATGCAGGCCGCGACCGACGCCTACTACAACATCATGATGCGGATTCCGCGTGGCGGCGGTTCTCCTACCGGGGGCGTACCTACCGGCGGGGGACGTCCGGCCGACACTGAGGCCACGCCACCGCCACCTCCCCCGCCGCCCCCGCCTCCTCCGCTCTAGCTTGAAGCGGTAGACTGAAGGGGTGAGGATCAGTTCTACTACCCGCTGTTTGTTGATCGGGTCGCTCCTAGCGTCCGTGGCACGTCCGCAGGCTCCGGCCCCCGGCTTGCCGCCGGAGTGGGAGACCAGGAAACAGCTTGCCGCGCTGGTCGCCACCGCCAATCGATTGGACCCTGTGCTGGGCCAACTGAATCCCGAGGCGTGGAAAGAAAACGGCGCTCCGGATGCGTATGTGCAGCAATGGCAAAACACGCGCAAAGCGCTTTCCTACCTGCAGATTTCCGCCGAGCGATTGGCCAAGGATCCTAATCGCGTGACCTTTGCGATGGACACATATTTCCGCCTGCAGTCGATGGAGCAGATGTTGGGTTCGCTGGCGGCGGGCGTCCGGCGCTATCAGAACCCGGCGATTGCCGATCTCCTAATGGGCATCGCCAATGAGAACGCCGCCAACCGGGATTTTCTCGAACAATACATGAAAGACCTCGCCACCACCCACGAGTCCGAACTGCAGGTGATGGACACGGAAGCCCAACGCTGCCGCAGCATCTTGAGCAAGCAGCCGCCCCCGTTCCGAAAGCCCCCGGCGCCGCCGAAAGGGGCGAAAGATTGAACCCTACCGCCACCGCTCCCGCTTTTGAATGCGCAATTTGCGGGGAGCCCTCGCGCGACCTCTGCGTTTGGTGCACCAAGGATACCTGCGGGCTGCACCGCTGCCACAAATGCCTGCGCTGCAGTGATTGTTGCCAGTGCGAAGTGCCGCTCGAACGGAATCAACCGCAGGTAGCCTAACCCAGCTTGTAAGGGGCCCGGTACTTGTAGCTCAACAGCTTGTTCGCCGCCTCGTTGTTCGTGAAGCGTTCGGCGGTGGCATCCCAATCGAGCAGCGCCCGGGTGCGCAAGGAGATGTGGCCCAGGATCGTATTGGCCGTTGAAATGTGGCCCTCCTCCACCGGGCAACTCGGCGCCACGCGAGCCTTTACGGCGTCGAGAAAGTTGCGTACGTGCGGCGGCGTCGAACTGGCGCCCTCCATCGTCCGCCCTTCAATGGTGGCCTTCTTCGACGGGTTGTAGCCGCGCTCGGACTCGCGATCGAGCGGGGTCCGTTGACCGAACAAAACGTCGGTGTAGCGCTCGGGCACCACCTCCCACTTATTGCCGTAGATGTACATGGTGCCCTTGGTGCCGCGGATTTCCATTTCGGCCCCCCGGGCCGCCGAGGCCGGCGCGGCGTTGGCGTTGTACTGGACGAACACCATCATCATGTCGCCAAAGTCCCACAGCACTTCGCAGGTATCGGGAATCTCGCGATTGTCTTTCACCGCGAAGCGTCCGCCCATGGCCACCACCGAGCGCGGCGACCGCTTCTGGCAGGCCCAGCGCAGCATGTCCATGTAGTGAACGCCGAAGTTGGTAATCTGGCCGCCGGAGTAGTCGTAGAACCAGCGAAAGTTGTAGAACGCCCGGTTCCGGTTGAACGGCACTTTCGGGGCGGGGCCCAGCCACTGCTCCCACAGCTCGGCGCTGGGAGGCGGCGAATCCGGCGCCATGCCAATGCCATTCGGCGCCTCGTTTTGCACGTGGAATCCACGGGCGACCGTGATGTGGCCCAGTTCCCCGCCCTTCAAATAGGCGACCGCCTCCTGCAGCATCTTCGAGCTGCGGCGTTGGATGCCGACTTGCACAATCCGCTTCGTCTCCCCGGCCACCTGCACCATGCGCCGTCCTTCGGCCACCGTCAGCGAGAGCGGCTTTTCGACATAGACATCCTTGCCGGCGCGGCAGGCGTCGATCATCATAATGGCGTGCCAATGGTCGGGCGTGGCAATGGCGACTGCATCGACATTCTTGTCTTCGAGCAGTTTCCGGTAGTCTTTATATCGAGTCGGCGTCGAGCGAGACTTCTTGGCGGCGAAATCCAGATAGTCGTCGCGGAGGTCACAAATAGCGACGGTTTGCGAGTCGCCAAACTCGAGGAAGCCGTCGTGCACCTGATCGCCGCGGTTGCCGAGGCCAATGAATCCCATGCGGAGGCGATCGTTGGCGCCCAGGATCCGGGAGTAGCTGAGGGCGGTAAGGGCGAGGGCTTGACGGCGGTTCATAGGCGTCCTTTATCGTTACGCGATTGCAACGTGAGCTTGCTAGATTGGTCGGGTGCGACCCCTTATTTTACTCTTGGTCATGACGACGATGATGACGGCACAGATTCAGGTCCACGGGCACCGTGGCGCGCGGGCTGTCCGGCCGGAGAACACGATTCCGGCTTTCCAGTACGCGCTCGAACAGGGCGTCGACGTTCTCGAACTCGATATGGCTGTGACGAAGGATAACGTCGTCGTGGTCTCGCACGACGAGACGATGAATCCAGCGTACTGCGAAGGCCCGGCGGGGGCGACGCGGGTGATCCGGGAGATGACCTTCGCCGAGTTGCAGAAATGGGATTGCGGCGCAAAAGCAAATCCCCAGTTCCCGAAGCAGCAGGCGATTCCGGGGACCCGGGTGCCGACGCTCGATGCCGTCTTTGCGCTCGCCAAAAAGACCAAGGTGGAGTTCAACATCGAGACGAAAATGGCGCCGGCGCATCCGGAGTGGACCCCGTCGCCCGAAGAGTTCGTTCAGTTGGTACTGGCGGTCGTCAAGAAACATGGCCTCGAGAAGCGCGTGATCCTGCAGAGTTTCGACTACCGGACGCTGCACGCGATGAAGCGTCTGGCGCCGGGCATCCGGCTTAGCGCGCTGTTCCCCACCAAGCGGGAAGAGGCCGGGATGGATTTCGTCGCAGTAGCGAAGGCGGGCGATGCGAGGATCGTCAGCCCCATTCATCAGTTGGTGACCCCGGAGAAGGTCGCAGCCGCCCACCGGGCGGGTTTGCAGGTGGTCCCGTGGACCGCCAACACGCCGGCGGACTGGGAGAAGCTGGTGGAGGCCAAAGTCGACGCCATCATCACGGACGACCCGGCGGCCCTAATTGCCTTTCTGAAAGAGCGGAAGTTGCGCTAGCCGCTACTTCTTCTTGCGCGTGAGTTCGCGGATGACCTCTTCGGTCAGCGGCTGGTGCTTGCCTTCGCTCCAGGCAGTTTGCAGACGGGTCTCTTCAATGCCGGCAATCCGTCCGAGCAGGATATAGCCCGGCAGAGCGTGGCTCAAATGGCGCCAGCGGGCCATGTCGATCAGGGAGTCGAGGGCGCGCTCCCGCAGCATTTCGAGCAGCCCCGCCTCTCGCTTCTCCGTCAGGGTCAGCAGGGCAGTGGCGGCCTTGTTGCGGTCGCTCCAAACGAGCGAGTTTAACTCCTCCACAAACCACGTGGGGCTCACCTTCAGCCCGAGCTCCGGCTGCTTTTCGCTCAGGATGGTCAGCCCGAGCAGGGACCGCATGGCATTGTTGCGGACGCCGTCGTTGGGGTCCTGCAGAGCGTACTGCAGGTCATTGATGACGGTCGACTTTTTCGGGACATAGGCGATGACATAGGCGGCCATGGCGCGCTCCACCTCGTCCTCGCTGTTGCGAAGAACCTCGCGCAGAATCGCTTCGTGCTTTTCGGCCAGGGGCAGGAACTTGAGCTGCGCCGCCTGCGCGTCGCGGTTGGCCATGATGCTGTGGCCCCGCGTCAGATCCTCGACGATATCGCCCTGCCGGATCGCCGTCTGCAGCTTGTCAAAGAAGTCGAGATAGGCGTCCACTACCTCTTCCGGGAGCTTGGCGGTGCCTTCGGGGTTGTCTCTGTAGTTGAACGCCACAGCGCCCCGCTCTTCGATACCGACATAGAGCACCGCCTTGCCGCCTTCGCAGCAAACGGCTTCGAGGCGCGCCCGGACGACGCCGTTGACGAGCTCCATCTTGTCTTCGACTTCGGCCTTAGATCGAGGCAGCGGGCTACCTTCAGCCACGCCGAGGGCCTTCTTCAGGCGTTCGAGGCTCGCCTTGCGAACGCCGAAAAAGTCGATGATCCCAATCGAAGGGAGCGAAGGGGAACCGCTCTGGGCCTGAAGCAAGCCCAAAGCAAGGGTCAATAAAGCAGGAATGCGCAATACCACGTTGAAAAGACGTATCCGCGAGGGATCCGGCTACGCTTTTTGTTCCGCCAGCGGTCCGATAATCGGCAGGGAGAACTTCTCGCCTTGGTAGGCCTTCACCATCAGGAAGATCCACAGGCCGAGGGTTACCAAACTGAGGCCGAGGCCGACGAGGCTAACGAGCAGGCCGAGCAAGCCGAAAATCTTGGTCGCGATGACGCCAATGATCGAGAGCGCGATCTGGAGGACGAACATCCCGCCAAACGTGAAGATCGACTGCCAGGCGTGGAAGCGAATGGTCCGGTCGCGGTTGTACGGTTCCAGGAACAAGAAGAGGATCCCCGTGATGATGCCGAAGGCATAGCACAGCAAAGCGGCGACGTTATTGGGCATGCCGCTCGGCTGATACGGCTGCTGGGGCGGGGGATAACCGCCTTGCGGGGGAGGAGGATAGCCTCCGCCCTGCGGGGGTGGCTGATATCCCCCCATCTGCATGCCGGCGGGCAGACCAGTGGCCAGTTGGGGGGAGGCGGAGGGGAAGGAGGCAAAGTTCATACTATAGTTCTCTATCATGAACAGGCGGAAACCGTTAGTGAAATCGATCAATCCTTTATAAAATTCATGCAGGCGCGCCGTCAGGCGATATGCCTTCTTAGGTAAGGAGGGTGCTCATGGTACTCGGACGGAAGATTATCCTAGCTGCGACGGGCGGCATCGTACTAGCGACTTGCACAGCGTTTTTGGTGGTGCAGGTGGTGATCCGGGAACAGGGCATCACAATGCTCCGGGAGACGATGCGCAGCACGCTGGTGGAAGCCGAGAACGTGCGGGAGTCCATCTCCTCGCTGACCCGGGCCGGAGCCTTCAACGTCGATCGATTAACCACCGATGCCAAGGCCGCGAGCGACTTCCGGCAAACCACGATTTACCAGACTGTTCCCGTCGTTGCCGCCTGGCGCGCGGTGGAACAAGCCGCCCAGGAGCAGGGGTTCCAGTTCCGCGTCGTGCGGCAAAATCCCCGGAACGCCAAGAACGCTCCCCAAGCCGACGAGACGGAGCTTCTGCGGCAGATGGACGAAGGAAAGATCAACGAGTACTTCGCCGTCGACAAGGCGAAAAATCAAGTGATCTACGCGCGGCCGGTGAGGATGACCGCCGACTGCATGACCTGCCACGGAGATCCCGGTACGAGCCCGACGGGCGACGGATAGGACATCATGGGGTTCCGCATGGAGGGGTGGCGGGCCGGCGAGGTGCACGGAATGTTTCTGTTGAAGAGCGACCTCGGAAGGGTCGACCAACTCGCCACGATGGGGATGCTGCGCATTTCAGCGTGGATGATCCCGGTGACGTTGCTGGTGATCGTTGGCTTTTGGTGGTTGAACAATCGATGGATCAACGGGCCGCTCCGCAGCGTGATTCTGGATGTGGAACGGGTGGCGCAGGACGCGGCATCGGCGGCGGCCCAGATCGCGAGCGCCGGGCAGAGCCTGGCCCAAGGCGCCACCCATCAGGCGGCGGTAACGGCCCAAAGTTCCGACCATTTGCAAACGACCATCGAAAGCTCCCGGAAAAAAATCCAGATTGCGGACGACGCGCACCAACTGGCCTCCGACGCGGGCGACGCCGGGCGGCAGGGAAAGCGGGAGATTGACGAGATGCTGCAGGCAATGCACGCCATCCGGGCGTCAAGCCGGGAGATCGCCAGCATCATTAAAGAAGTAGACGCCATCGCGTTTCAAACCAATCTGCTGGCGCTGAACGCGGCCGTCGAAGCGGCCCGCGCCGGCGAGTCTGGCGCCGGGTTTGCCGTGGTGGCCGACGAGGTACGGAACCTGGCCATGCGGTCGACCGAGGCCGCCCAGCAGACAGAAACCCGCATCTCGGAGGCCCTGCGACGGACCGAGAGCGGCGTAGCGCTCTGCGAAAAGGTCTCGGCGAACTTCGACGTGATCGTCGGAAAGGGCCAGGAGGTATCAAAAGTTGTCGACGCCTTGGCGAACGTCTGCCGTAACCAGTTGACCCAGATGGAAGGGGCGACGCAGTCAATGACCGAGCTGAATGGTCTAACGCAGTCGATTGCCGCGAACACCGAGCAGACAGCGGCGTCCAGCCACGAACTGATGGACCAAAACACCCGCCTGCGGCAGTCCGTCCGAGAACTCGGAGAACTAGTCGGCAAATAGGAAACCGGTTGGGTTCGTTTCGTCGTGCTTAGAAAATCAAGCGCAGACTGACTTGAGCCCGGCGGGCGTTGGTGCCATCCGGGAAACCCTGGGAGGCGGTCCCGTTGCCGAGGCCATTGCTGGGGCGGATTGCGGTTACCCCGGCTACCGCACTCAGGTTATAGGCCTCGGTGATGATGCCGGTGTTGTACTGGCTGTTGCTGATGTTGAATACCTCGAAGCTGGCGTAGGCCTTCACGCGTTCGCTGAACGGCAGCGTCTTCGTGATGCGGGCATCGGTCCGATAGACGTTATCGAGGTTCAAGTTGGAGAAAGGCAGAAACGGCACGCGATTGCTGCCACCTAGGCCATTCAAAGTGGTGTTGAATGCGGCGCCCGGGAAGGGCGATCCAACCACCCGCATCGTCGTCGTCGTCGGCTGGCCGGAAGCCAGCGTCGTGATCTGCGAGAGCTGCCAGTTGGCAACCACCCACTTCACAAATCCGTTGCCCGACTTACGGCGCGGTGGCGCTGATCGAGCGAGGAGGATCCTTTATCGGCCGAGTAGTTGCCGTTGAAGGTCGAGCGGAGGAAGTCAAAGAACAGGGCATTGCTGCCGCCGCCTTGGTTCGCCGTGTCGATCGCATGGGACCAGGTGTAGGCCACCGAGCTCTGGAAGCCCTTGGCCATCCGCTTATTCAACTGAACCGCCAAGCCATGGTAGTAGGTGTTGCCGCCGTTCTCAATCTGGGTGATTCGCTGGTAGCGGGGATCGATACGATTCGCCGTGTAGTAGGCATCGGTCGTGTAAGTCCCCGTCTGCACGTTGTTGGCATCGACAATCCGGTAGGTCACCGGCGCGCCGAAGCCGCCCACGTTCAGATCGCGGTTCGTAAAGATGGCGACGCCCCGACTGCCGATATAATTCAGCGTCAGGCCGAGGTTCTGGGTCAACTGCCGCTCAATGGCGAAGTCCCATTGCTGCGTATACGGGTTGCGCAGGCCCTTGTCCGCGAAAACCAGGCTCACCGCGCCACCCGGCAGGCCGGAGGAATTCGAAGGCAGGATATTCGGGAACGACGGGCCGGCGGCGGCGCCGTTCTGGAGCAGCACCTGTGGCTGATAGAGACCATTCGAGAGGAACAACGTCTGAATCATCGCGCCAGGAAAGCGGGCGACGAAGATGCCGTAACCAGTCCGGATCACCGTCTTGTCATTCAGCGCATAAGCCAGGCCAAAGCGCGGAGCGAAGTTGGACTTCGGCGAGTTGATGATGCCGGTCTGCGGATAGTCCGGGTTCACCTGACTCGGTTGGGGCAACTGCGAATAGTCCCAGCGGACGCCAAAGTTCACGGTCAACTTTTGGGTAGCGCGGAACTGATCCTGGAAGAACAGGGCGTAGTCCCGCGTCGTGAAGTCCAGCACGGGGTTGCCAATCGTCTGCGTGAAGCTCTGCCAGCTCTTGCCGATGGCCCGGCCGTTGGGATTCTGGATCCGCGAGAAATCATAGGCGAAATCCGTGAAGGTTCCGTAGGTGTAGCTCCCGAACTGGTTCCGGAGGATGTTCAAGTAATCCTGCGTGTTGGCAAAGTCGAAGCCAAACTTCCAGGAGTGCTTGCCGGAGGTCCAGTTGAACGTATCGGCGAGCTGAAAACGCTGCTCCGACGGGTTCAACCGGGGATAGTCGATCGCGGTGCCGAGGTTCGATTGGCCCTGAACGGTCAGGCCCAAACGGCCCGTGCTCGCCGGGATCAGCGCCGGATTCACGTCGTCGAACAACCGGTCCTTAAACCAACCAAACCGGAATTCGTTCACGATGGAACTCGTCGGGACCGCGGTCCAGCTCGCGCGCCCGTAGCGGGTCCGCACGGTGGAGTTGGCATTGTTGCCGATGCCGTTGCCGTTGGTCAGCACAGCCTGCGTCTGAATGCCGTTGGGCGAGATCCAGCGAAGGTAGTTTCCCGAGAAGCTGAAGCTATGACGGTCCGACGGACGCCAGTCAATTTTGCCGAAGCCGAGTTCGGAGTCGGCCGTGCGCTCGAGGGTCTGGAACTGCCGGGCAAAGATGGACTGCGCCGCCTGACAAGCCGAGGCCGGCGCGGTGCACGCCGCGATGAAGGCGCCCGAGCTGTTGAACAGATTCGGATTGATCAACGTATTGATGAGCGGGAAATTCCGCCGGGTCAACTCGACATTGGTGAAGTAGAAAAGCTTGTCCTTGACGATGGCCCCGCCCACCGAGCCGCCAAACTGCTGCCGTTTCTCTTCCGGATTGAACGAGGCGTAGCGGTCGCGGGCATTGAAGTCCTGGTTCCGGAAGAACCAATAGGCGGTCCCGTGCACATCGTTGCCGCCGGAGCGGGTGACGGTGTTGATGACGCCGCCGCTGGCGCGGCCGAACTCGGCCGAATAGCCGTTGGACAGCACCTGAAACTCCTGCACGGCGTCCTGCGAAATCTGGGAGCTGATGCGCGTCCGCCCAGCATTTTCGTTGTAGAACTGGTTGGTGGTATCGTTTCCGTCCGTCAGGAAGGAGTTGCCACCGGCGATACCGCGGAACGAAATCAAGCCGAAAGTACCATCGGTAGTGACCGCCGGGGTCAACAGGACAAAGCTATCGACGCGCCGGCCGTTAATCGGCAGATTCTGGATCTGCGCCGAGCCCACCACTTGGGAGACACCGGTCTTATTCGCTTCCACCAGCGGCGCCGCGTCGCTCACGTCCAACAGATTCACGTTCTGCCCGAT
Source organism: Acidobacteria bacterium Ga0077553 (assembly GCA_001464575.1). Lineage (GTDB taxonomy): Bacteria > Acidobacteriota > Terriglobia > Bryobacterales > Bryobacteraceae. The sequence continues at coordinate 52,911 of LNFE01000207.1, forward strand.
CAAAACTTCCAGGTTCTTGCCTTCAAAAGGGGTGAAGCCTTGCTTGGAGACTCGAACTTCGTAGCCGCTCGCCGGCACCAGGGCGGGAGCGGTGAATACGCCAGCCTCGTTGGTCACCAAGGGGCGGCGAATGCCCTTCGATTCGTTTGTAACGAGAACTTCGGCCCCGGGCACAACAGCACCCGAAGCATCGCGAACCACACCGGAAACGGCGCCAAAACCAGCAACGGTCTGAGCCAAGGCGGGCAATTGTAAAAGTACAGCAAGCGCTAACGCACTAAGAAATTTTGTTTTCATGAGGAAATAGAGCCCTGAGCGAGCTTTATACCAGAATAACAAAACTATATAGACGGACCGTTAATTATTCGCTGC
>LNFE01000208.1 GCA_001464575.1 Acidobacteria bacterium Ga0077553
TGAGCGGGCCAAGAACCGGCCGCAGTTTGAGATCACCAAAGAAGACGTGACGGTGCCGGACATGATCCACTACCTCAAGAGCGTCATGCGGGATCTGCGCAAGGGATCGAGTGTTTCCGCGACCGAGTTGTTTGAACGGCAGCGGAGCCGGAACGCGATGATTGCGATGTTCCTAGCGATTTTGGAGATGGTGAAGAATCAAGCCATCAAGCTGGTGCAGGCCGAAGCGTTTGGCGATATCGGACTCGCGAAGACGGACCGCTTTGACGAAGCGTTCCCCGAGGGCGAATCGATCGCCCGGTTAGAAGAAGAATACAGTTAAGTAGGAAGCTATGGCAGACGAATTGGAACCGCGGGAACAGGCCGAGACGGCCGCCGCGGAAGTGGAAGCGATGGAGGCTCTGGTGGAGCCGGTGGGGGAGTTGCCAGTAGAGGCAGGGGTGGAGGTGGAAGTGGAGCCCGAGCCTGCTTCTGAACCCGAGCCGGAGCCGGCGGCCGAGTACTCCGATACGGAGTTGAAGGCAATCCTTGAAGCCGTCATTTACGTGACGGAGGAGCCGCTTGAGGCCAAGCAGATTGCGGCGGCGTTGCGGCAACCGCTGGCGCGGATCGATTCGCTGTTGGGTGAATTGGTGGCGGAGTTTGCCAAGCCGGAACGCGGTCTGCAGATCAAAGAGATCGCAGGCGGCTTCAAGATGGCGACGAAGCCAGAGCTGCATGATCAGGTGCGGCTGTTTGTGAAGAACCTGAAGCCGCCGCTGAAGCTGTCGTTGGCGGCGCTGGAGACGTTGGCGGTGATCGCTTATAAGCAGCCGATTACGGCGCCGGAGATCATGGAGATCCGCGGGGTGCAGGGCGGCGGCGTGTTGAAGACGCTGCTCGACCGGAAGCTGGTGCAGGTGGCCGGGCGGAAGAACGTGATCGGCAAGCCGATTTTGTATAAAACAAATAAAGAGTTTCTTGTGCAGTTCGGCTTGAGCTCGTTGAAGGAGTTGCCGTCGCTCAAGGAGTTTGAAGAGCTGCGGCGATTGGCATTCAGCGAGGAAGAGGCCGAAGCGACGACCGAGGCGCTGGAGTTGCGGGAGGCCGAACCAAGTGAGGCTCCGGCGACGCCCGAGGTGGAAGCATAATGCAGGAACGTCTACAAAAGATCCTTTCGGGCGCCGGCATCACGAGCCGCCGGAAGGCGGAACAGTTGATTGTGGAAGGCCGGGTGAGTGTGAACGGCGAGATCGTCGTGGAACTCGGGACGAAGGCCGATCTGGACACGGACCACATCAAAGTGGACGGGAAGTTGATCAAGAAGCCGAAGGGCTTTTTGTATTTGGCGTTGAACAAGCCAGCCGGGTACGTGACGACGATGTACGACCCGGAAGGGCGGCCGACCGTGAACCAGTTGATGAAGGGCTTGAAGGAGCGGGTGTATCCGGTGGGACGGCTGGACTATGCTTCCGAAGGTCTGCTGCTGTTGACCAATGATGGCGAGTTTGCCAATCGGGTGATGAGCGCGCATAGCCAGTTGGTGAAGACTTATGTTGTAAAGACCACCGGCAACCTGACGCATGAGCAGGAAGAGCAGTTCCGGCGCGGGGTGCCGCTGCATGGAAAGCGTACAGCTCCGGCCGGGCTGAAGATGCTGAAGAACCAGGAAAACCCGTGGTACGAGGTTCAGCTGATTGAAGGGCGGCAGAACCAGATCCGCATGATGTTCCGGTACTTCGGACGGCTGGTGGAGAAGTTGAAGCGGGTGAAGATCGGGTTCCTTGAGCTAGGCGAGTTGAAGCATGGGGAGTGGCGGTCTTTGAATCCGAAAGAAGTGGCGAAGTTCCGGCGGATTTTGAAGCTTGAGAAACTGGTGGCGACCAGTGAGTGACGCGGCGATCCGGGAGTTGCTGGAGCGCGTGAAGACGATCGCCGTGGTCGGGTTGTCGAACCGGCCGCAGCGGCCGGCTTATGGGGTGGCTGCGTATCTGCAGCGGAAGGGGTACCGCATTATTCCCGTGCATCCGATTGAGAAAGAGGTGCTGGGGGAGAAGGCGTATCCGTCCTTGGCGGCGGTGCCGGAAACGATTGACCTCGTCGATGTGTTTCGGGCGTCGGAAGCGGTGCCTGCGCTGCTGGCCGAGATGAAGGAACTCGGCTTGCGGTATGCCTGGCTGCAGGAAGGCATTACGTGCGAGGAGGTTCCGGAAGGGTTGGACGTGGTGCAGGACCAGTGCCTGCTGAAGGTACACCGGCGCCTGTTTGCCTAGCGACCGGCGCTGGCGCCGATGCCGCCGCGGAGATTGTTGAGCATGGTGATCATCGCGGGAACGAGCGTGATGATGAATACCACCGGCAGGATGAAGACTACGGTGGCGAGTACCATCTTGATGCCGGCTTTGCCGACCATGGCTTCGCCGCGCAGGCGGCGGCGGGAGCGGAGCGCGTCGGCGTAGACCTTCAGCGCTTGGGAGAGGCTGGTGCCGAAGCGCTCGCTTTGAATGATCATGGCGGCGAGGGACTTGATGTCTTCAATGCCGGTGCGGCGGACGAGTTGTTGGAAGGCTTTGGAGCGATCCTGACCGGCCTTCACCTGCATGACGACGGTGAAGAATTCGGCGGAGAGTTCGGGGTAGATGAACTGCATCTCTTCGCAGACGCGGGTGAGGGCCTGGTCGAGGGCGAGGCCGGTGCCGAGGACAATGCCGAGCAGGTCGACAGTGTCGGGGAGCGACTCCTGGAGCTTGTTCCGGTAGCGCTTCATGAGGCGGTAGAGCACCTGTTTGGGAAGCAGCCAGCCGAGGAGAACGGCAGGGGCCAAGCCGAGGGCCCGGCTGAAGATTGGCTTGTCGTCCGGCTGCACGAACCAGGAGCCGAGCAACAGGGCGATGAGGAAGAGCAGGTTGAACATCGCGTAGTAAGCGAGCGCTTCGCGGCGCCGAATGCCGGCTTGCCGTAGCAGGAGTTCGCTCTCTTCGAGAATGCTGTCGACGCCGGGTACGAGGTTGATGATGTACAAGAACCGCTCCCAGAAGCCGGTGCCGAACTGGCGTCGCTTCTGCGCGCCGGCTCCGCCGCGGCTGATGGACATGAGTTCGTCGAGGCGGTCATCGAGCGGATTATCGGGCGGTTGCAACAGTTGAAAGCCGCTCCAGAGCATGGCGGCGACCGCGGCGAAACAGAGGACGAAGAAGAGCGCGGTGATCATATCTTGGGGCTCGATAACTTGCGGATGACGAGGATGCCGACTACTTCGGAGATCACGCCATAGGCGAAGAATTTACTGCCGACAGGATCGTTGACGAGGACATCGATGTACTCCGGTTTCATCACCCAGAGCGCCAACCCGAAGAAGATCGGCATGCCGCAGAGGAGCGCAGCGGACCAACGCTGCTGGGCGGTGGCGGCTTTCATCTTCTCTTGCAGGGCGAGGCGCTCGCGGACTAGTGTCGAGAGGTTTTCGAGAACCGAGACCATGTTGGCGCCGGTTTGGCGTTGGAGGATCAGGCCGGTGATGAAGAACTTGAGATCGATGAGCGGCACGCGTTCGCCGAGATTGTGCAGGGCGGCATCGAGCGTGGAGCCGAGGGACATCTCTTCCATCAGCTTCTTGAACTCCTGCTTGACGGGGTCGGAAGCTTCCGTCGAGATCGTTTCGAGGCCCGACTGAATATTGTGGCCGGCCTTCATGGATCGGTTGAACAGGTCGATCGCGTCCGGCAGTTGGTGTTCGAATTTGCCGAGGCGCGCGGCGCGTTGGCGGAGGACGTAGGCGATGGGCGCGAAGCCGATGAGGCCGGAGAAGAGGAGGCGGATCAGCATCGAGGGGATGAAGAGCCCGAGTAGCAGGAAGAAGACAACGAAGAGAATGAGGCAGAGGCCGATGACATCCGTGGCTTGATACTTCAGGTCGGCTTGGCGGATGGATTTCTGCAAGCGGCCTACGACGCCGCCCCAACTGAAGAGGTCGGCGAGGAAGGCGAACGAGCCGCGTTCTTCCCGGCGGACGAGGTCGCCGCGGCCGCTGGCGCGGACGCCATTGCGGGCGCGGAGTTCGCGCAGGCGAGAGCCAAGGACATCGGCGGCTTGCTGCTGCGGCACGCTAAAGACGTAGTAGCCGGCAGCGAGGAAAGCCACGCTGAAGATGAGAAACGCCACGAGGAAGAAGCCCATTTAGTCGACGACCTCCCGCACTTCATCGTAGATAGCGTCATCGAGCTTGGTGCCGTAGGCCTTGATGCGTTGGGCGACGTGGGGCCGGTAGCCGGTGCCCTTGAAGCGGCCGAGGACGCGCCCTCCGGTGGAGATGCCTTCGCGCTCGAAGACGAAGATGTCCTCCATCTTCACTTGGTCGCCTTCGATGCCGACCACCTCGGCGATGGAGACGATCTTGCGGGTACCGTCGGTCAGCCGGGCGCAATGGACGACGAGTTGGACGGCGCTCGCGAGCATCTGGCGGATGACGCGGTCGGGGATGGAGGCGCTGGCCATCATCACCATCGTTTCGAGACGCGAGAAGGCGTCGCGGCCGGTGTTGGCGTGGGTGGTGGTCATCGATCCGTCATGACCGGTGTTCATCGCCTGCATCATGTCCATGGCTTCGGGGCCGCGGCATTCGCCGATGACGATGCGTTCCGGGCGCATGCGGAGCGCGTTGATGACGAGGTCACGCTGGGTGATGGCGCCCGCTCCTTCGATGTTCATGGGGCGGGTTTCGAGGCGGACGATGTGCTCCTGCTGCAGGGTGAGTTCGGCGGTGTCTTCGATGGTGACGATGCGCTCGTCTTCGGGGATGAAACGGGAGAGCGTGTTGAGCATCGTAGTCTTGCCGGAGCCGGAGCCGCCGGAGACAACAATGTTCAGCCGGGCGCGGACGGCGCCGGCGAGGAACTGGTACATGCCGGTGGTGAACGTCTCGAGTTTGATGAGGTCGTCGATGGTGAGCTGCCGTTTGCCGAAGCGGCGGATGGACATCACCGGACCGATGAGCGAGAGCGGCGGGATGACGGCGCACATGCGGCTGCCATCGGCGAGACGGGCGTCGACGATGGGCGAGGAGTCGTCGATGCGGCGACCGATGTTGGAAACGATGCGATCGATGATCATCCGCAGATGGGCTTGATCCTTGAAGCGGATGTCAGTTTCGACGACCTTGCCGTTGCGCTCGACGTAGACCGAATCCGGGCCGTTGACCATGATGTCGCTGATGGTGGGGTCTTTAAAAAGGATCTCGAGCGGACCGAGGCCGAAGACTTCGTCGAGCACCTCTTCGATAAGGCGATCGCGTTCGGCCTGCGTGAGGGGGATATTCTCTTCGCGGACAATGCGCTCGATGTGGATGCCGAGTTGCTCGCGGACGCCGTCTTTGTTGAGGGCGCGGAGCTGGTCCGGGGTGAGCAGCAGCAGGAGCTTGGCATGGACCTTCGACCGGATGCTATGCCATCGGGAGTTGCCGGTGGTGGCGCCGGGAATCGGTCGAATTGGAGCGCGGGTGGCCATCCGGGCTTACGCTGCCTGCTCCCGTTTCACGCCGGTGGCCTTGTCGGCGAAGGCGCGGAGGGTTTTGTCCATTTCGGCAAAGGTCTGGCGGTCAGTGACCAGCGGCCGGGCTTTGTTGATGCTCGCGAGCATTGCGCCGGACTCGGGGATGCCATAGAAGACGGGCTGGTTGAGCGTCTGCTTCACCTGATCGAGAGTGGCGTACTGAGCGGCGGGCTTCTTCTGGTACTTGTTGATCAGGACCCGGATCTGGTCCTGGGTGAAGCCGAGGCGCATGAGATAGCCGAGGTACCGCTGGGCGTTGCGGACGGCGGGGAACTCCTGGGTGGTGACGAGGAAGACGGACGTCGAAACCTGGAGAGCGGCCAGGGCGAGATCGTCGTTGATGTTGCGGCCGGCGTCGATTACGATGCAGTCGTACTTTTCGACGAGAAAGGTGGCGAATTCGCGGAGCATGGAGTCGGTGAAGGCGCCGCGATTCGATTCGAGGGCATCGGGCGGACCGACGTAGAAGAAGCCGGCAGGGTCTCGCGAGACGAAACCTTCAAAGAGCGTCTGGTCCATGCGGTCGAGGTTTTCGCCCACCTCGGCGAGCGTGTATTGCGGGGCGGCGCCGAGCATCATGGCGACGTCGTTGGCGGCCCAATCGAGATCGAGCAGTACGGTTTGCTTCTTCCTTTGGGCTTGAATGGTGGCGAAGTTGACGGCGAGAGCCGTGGTGCCCACGCCGCCCTTGGCGCCGAGGAAGGTATAGATCTTGCCGAGTTGGCTGCCGCCGCTGACGGCGCGGCGGGGGGCGCGGTCGAGGCGGAGGAGGGCGTCGCGCAGGTCGCTCCGCTTGAGCGGCATGGTGAGATAGTCGGTGGCGCCGGCGCGGATGGTGAGCAGGATGCTTTCGCCGTCCTCGCTATAGTCGGTCGCCAGGATGTAGAGTTCGGGCACCGCTTGGCGGAGCTTTTCGAGGGCCTTCAGACCGCCGACGGGGTCTGCCGAGATATCGAGCAGGAGGGCGGCTTCCGGAAAACGGTCGAGCTCTTGCAGGACGCGGATATAGAGATTAGCGGAGACATCGACGAACTCGGTGAGCACGCGGGCGCTGGGGGTGGCGGCCACGGCGTCGCGGACCAGTTCCCGGAGTTGCTCGTCGGCGGAGGCGATCATCAGTGTAAACGACATGCGGTCTCGAAGGTCTCCTTACGGGGTACAGGTGCCGGATTCGGCATCGCAGCCGGCGCTTTCGACCGGCAGAGAGGTTTGGAAATTGGGAAGGCTCACCGGCGGCAAGCCGAGGAAGGCCATGAAGGCGCGGAACTGGTAACCGGTGACGCGGATGGTGACCGCGTCAGGGACGCACTCCGTGGAGCAGTCGCCGCCCGAGCAGTTGAAGTCAATCAGGGACCCGGTTTCGGGGTCACGCTGGAAGTAGTTGATCTCGATGGTTGCGCCGCCGGACTGGAACTCGAGTTGGTCGAGGTTGGTAGGCACGTTGGCCCGCATGAAAGTGCGGACGTTTTCGCCGGCGTTCTGATAGCAGTGCGTGACGGCGTAGCGGGCGCCGATGCGGGTCCATTCGACAACGGAGTGCCAGGTCCATAGCAGTTGCGCCGTGAAGACGATCATGAACGTGAGCGGGATGAGTACTCCGGCGGAGACGATGACGTATTCGAGCGAAGCTTGCCCCTTTTGCCGGCGCATCAATTGCCCCCTACTGGCATACGGACGAGTGGGCGCAAGGCGAACGTCTCCGTGGCATTGAAGAACGGGATGTTGGGCCGCATGGGGAAGCCGTCAGTGAAGGAGACGACAATGAAATCGGGGTTCCGGCCGCCCTGGGCGATGTCGCATCCGGTGGACGAGCATTCGCATTCGCCGAGTTGGGAGGTATCGGGGTCGACGCGTTCGAGGCGGATGCGGATTTGATCGGCGGTGAGGTTAGTGATGATGTCGGCGCCGGCGCTTTCCCCCGCGCCGCGCAGGGCGAGGGTTTTGGCTTGGGTGAGTTGGACGTCGGACTCGTCGCAGAAGTTCAGGCCGGGCTGCTGAGCGGAGTAGCGGGCGACCGTCTGCAGCATCTTGTGGAGGGTGTAGAACGTGTAGCTGATGCGGCCGAACTCGATGAGGCCCCAGAGCAGCAACATCAGAATCGGCAGGAAGAGCACTGCTTCGAGCAAGGAGTTTCCGCGTTGGGTGGGGCGGCGGCTCATTGGTGCAATACTACCTTGCCGGGTCCGGCGGCTTGCGTGCAACCGTCGATGCGGCCTTGCTTGACCGGGATGCGGCTGCCGAGATAGAGCGCGGCGAAGCGGCCGTTCTGGTCAGCGGCGTTGATGGTGGAATCGTTGGCCGCGGGCTCGATGAGGAACTGACGGAAGCCGAGGACGACCATGGTGGATTCGGCGGCGGTTTCGACGATCGGTACCGTGATGATGCGCCGGTTGTTGCCGGTGTAGGCGGTGTAGTCTTCAATGTCGGCGAGGTCTGAGTCGGCCGGGTTGGCGGCGAGTACAGCGTCAGACTCAGCGACGGCGTTACAGACGGCGGGTACGGTCGCGTTGTCGAAGCGGGCGGCGAGTCCGCAGAGGAAGGTGGAGACTTGGTTGGCCACGCGATTGGCGTTGCAGGCGAGCGGGGCGGCATTGACCCAAACGGGCTCCTCGGCGTTCACGCGCATGCAGTAGACGGCGGGGTCGGAGGCAGGTGGCAGACCCTGGGAGCCGATGCGGTAGAGCTGGGTGAGCTCGTCGGTGAGGAAGTTCGCTCCCTCGTTGTACCGGTTGAGCATGACGTAGGGGACGCGGGAATCGGTGTTGGCGAGCGCGCCGGGTGTGGGGCCGCCGTTGCAGAGATAGCCGAGGGTGTAGCGGGTGCCGGGGACGAAGCCGAAGTCGACCGTGTCTTCGATGGAGACGGCTTGGACGGCGATGGGCTCGACGCCGCAGGCTTGGCATACGGGCGAGCTCTGGCCGGCCACGGACTGCGCGGCGAGGTTGACGCGGCCATCGAGACCGATGGCGAGGAAGCGCCAGAAGATGGTGGGCGCTTCGCCGCGCACGACTACGCGGACATGCTTGGCGGTGGCTCCGCCGGCCTCGCCGCCGGTGGCCCCTTCGGCGCCGATGGCTGCGGAGGAGGCATCGTAGAAGGTGATCGCGGGCTCTTCGCTGTTCAATGTGCCATTGGTCTCGCCAATGGTGGAGCCGCCGAAGTCATATTTGTTGGCGACGCCGCCGGTGGCGTCGATGGGAATGCGGGCATAGACGGTGGCCGCTTCAATGGCGCCTTCCGTTCCGTTCAAGCGTTGTGCGGCCGCAATGGCCATGGCATTGGCCGCCGTTTTCAACTCGTTCCGGGCCATATACAACCGGCCTAAATCGATGGCGAAACCCATAAACCCGAAGAAAACGGGCACCATCAGCACCAGCACCTGCATGGACACACTGCCCCGCTGGCGGGAGCGCCGCGAGAGCGATGGCCGATTACTTCTTGGGTTCCTGATGTCCACTGGGGCCGATGAACTCCGGGCTGGACTTCTTCTTCTTTTTCGGCTTCTTCAGGCCGGCGTCTTTGTCATCCTTGGTGGCGG
>LNFE01000209.1 GCA_001464575.1 Acidobacteria bacterium Ga0077553
CGACTGCGGGAGCACTCGCACAATTGGTCCATCACGGATTTTCGCCGGCGCATTATTGGGTGCCCACACGGCCCACGCTGAGGCCGTCGAACGGAACTGGGGTGCAGACGTACCTCGGAAATCAAGACAGACCACGGAGCTTTGCAACGCTATGAATGCGCATTTTGCCACTGCCGAGAAGCTAAGCAACGATCGAGAGCAGCTGATTCTGGACCACCTGCCGCAAGTGCGCCTGATCGCCCGCCGCATCCATGAGCGGCTTCCCGGCAGCGTGAGCTTGGACGATTTAGTCTCCACGGGCATTGTCGGGCTCATCTCCGCGATTGATCATTTCGATCCGAAGATGAACGTAAAGCTAAAAACGTATGCGGAATACAAGATCCGGGGCGCCATTCTAGATAGCCTTCGAGGAATGGATTGGGCGCCTCGTCAGCAAAGGAAGCGAGTAAAGCTAATTGAAGCAACGATCAACGTTCTAGAGCAACGGCTCAAGCGGGCACCAAGCGAAGAAGAGATCGCAAACGAACTAAAGCTGTCGATGCAGGAGTACCACGAGTGGCTGATCGACGTGCGGGGTATCAACTTAGGGAGCTTGGAAGGTTCGGGGAACGAAGAGGAGGGCCGGGACCTGCTCCGCTTTGTTTCCGACAACGAGGAGAACTGGCCATCTCGCCTGCTCGAACGTTCTGAATTGGAACGATTGCTAGCGGAAGCCATCGAAAGAATGCCCTATGTAGAACGTACCGTATTGAGTCTGTATTACCACGAGGAACTCACCCTGCGGGAAATCGCCAAGGTCGTTAAGTTGCACGAATCGAGGGTCTCCCAGCTCAAGTCGCAAGCAATTCTCCGGCTGCGGTCCAACCTCGAAAAGAAGTGGCCTATGCAAGGTGGCCTTTAGATTGCAGTTCACCCAGTAGGAGTAAGAAATGGCATCCCCGGACCAACTTCTCGTCGAAGAGTTCACAAAGCAGCTCGGGCTCACCCTTGAGGGTATGCTCGGGCAGTCCTGGACCATCGACGCTGCTGGCCCAGTCACTTCAGAAACGGTCGCCGCGGAAACGGACCTGCATATCTGGGGTCAACGGCTCACGATGCACGCGGATCCATTGTTCCGGGTGATGATAGGTCCGGCTGGCTGGAAAGCCATCGGAGGCTCCGCATTACAGGCCGCTGGGATCGACGATGCCAGTGAATCCGATGTACTCAGCACATACGTCGAGATCCTAAGCCAGGCCCTATCGGGAGTGGCCCGTGTCGTGGGAAGCCACATGGGCAAGGAAGTCGGGCTTGCCAAGGGCGCTGAGGAGACATCGGTACCCTCCCGGGGACGAATCATTCAACTTCGGGCGCAGGATCCCGAGGGGAAGGAAGTTGGACTTTACTTTGGAATCGCCGATCAGCTGATTCGGCTCCTCGGTGAGGAAGAAGAGCAACCCAACGAAACGACGCCAACAAAAGAACGCAGTGCCGAATCGACGACGGAGGCTCCGAAATCGGCTCCTCCCGCTGAGAACAGCAAAATGGATCTATTGATGGATGTCGAGATGCCGGTCAGCGTCTCTTTTGGCAGAGCCCAACTTCCATTGAAAGACGTTATCAAGCTCACAACCGGCTCCATCGTTGAACTAAACCGCAACGTGAGTGAGCCGGTAGAAGTAATTGTCAACAATTGCGTGATCGCCAGAGGCGAAGTGGTCGTTGTCGAAGGTAACTACGGCATTCGCATTCATCAGATTGTCAGCCGCGCGGAGAGGATCCGCTCGCTGGACTAAGGAGATAACCCATGATTAGTGTTCCAGCTTCGGAGGTCTTGATCCTCTGCCTGTTTCTGAGCGCAGTACTTGGCGCCTGCCTTTACCTTTTTTTCTCGGCCAAGGTCGACTTGCGCCGCATCGAAGCACGGCTGGGCGAACACAAGCTTGTCACGGAGCGTAAGACCGCCGAATCCGAACTGCGGTTTAACCTCTTGGAAACGAAAATCCTCGAGACGGCTAACAAGGTTCAACTCATTGACCAAGCTTTCGAACAGTCCAAAGAACCAGTCCTACAGAACAGCCTCGGCCCGACGCGCGGCAAGAGAACGGCCATCATCCGCTTAGCCCAGAGGGGAGAAGCGGCCGAAAAGATCGCCGCCTCAGTGGGAATGCCCAAAAACGAGGTGGACCTCCTCTTGAAAGTCCACCGCGCCATCGCCACTCGGTGAGCGGAGACCGCTATTCGAATTCCTGAGGCTGGCTGACGGGCCGGGCATTGGGCCGACGCGCGCCCTCTGTGTCACGGACTTCGACGTCGACGGAAACTTCGTTTCGGTTTCGAAGCAGTCGCATCGAGACAGTGCCCCGGTCTTTGGCCGCAACGATTGCGTTCGTGACCTCGCGAGGCGAGGTCACCTTGACGTCGTTAACACGCAAAAGGACATCACCGGCCTTCAGCCCGGCCTTCGACCCAGGGGAGTTCGGATGAACATGGCGGACCAAGACCCCCTCTTTCACCCCGAAAAACTCCGCCAACTGACTCCCCAGCCCCTCTGCCTCAATGCCCAACATGCCACTCCGCCACATAAGGAACGGTCGAGGAATATCCGTCGATTGCACCGACGGGTTGGGGAATCGTTCCAATTGAGATAACTCTTCCAAACGCCGGATTGGCAGTCCCGTCTTGCGTTGCCCAATAGAAGCGCTGAGAGTTTGAGAGTTACCTCCGCGGCTCACCTTCAATTTCGCCGTTCGTCCCACCGGAGTCTCACGCACCATGCGAACAAACTGCTCACTGCCCTCGACCCGCTGGCCGTTGTACTCCAGGACAACGTCACCCACTTTCAACCCAGCCTTGCTGGCGGGACTCTCCTCATCCACTTGAGTAACTTCAACGCCCGCCTCTTCGGCCAAGCGTAACTCCTTCGCCCGAGCCTGATCGACCTCCCGGACACCGACTCCCAAGTAAGGGCCTGGACTTACGGCCGCCAAAATCCGGCGTACCCCCTCCTCCCCGGAAGCTTGACCGTACATTGGTACGATCGCCAACATAGTAACTAGAAAGCCTCTTGAAAATCGTTGCATCATCAGAATCACTCCGTACTAATTTCGACGCGATTGCCGACGATTCGTACCGCTCTCAGAACGTTTCTAGCGAGGCATTCATGGACCGGAGCACGCGCTGACCCTGGCGGCGAACATCGAGGTTCTCTTCGCGCTGCATCAACTCCTGTAAAGCACCCGCGAGCTCAGAGTTCTGTGCATTGCCCATGGTCAACACATCGACGGCGTTCGCTCGCACCATGGCATTGCGGTCCTCCCGCAACGCATCCAGAAGCACCGCACGAACCTGCGGCTCTCCCGCCAGCGGCCGGAGCGATTCCAACGCCTTCATCCGAACCCCGTCGTTGGGGTCTTTGCGCAAGGCTGCCAACAAAGTGTCTCGAACCTCCGGAGAGGAGATTCCACCGCGCAACAGATCCAAAGCATCGACCCGTATAGCCGGATCCACCGTATTCCGGGCCGCAGCAAGCAACAACGACTGGACCGCCTGATCATCCAACCGCCCGGAAAGCTCCCGGGCGACCGAGTCTTGCAACACGATCCTTACCAACCCATCCCCCATCTTCTCCACATGACTGACAGCGGAGACAACCGGCTGCTCGCCGCCAATGCCCTTCGCCGCCGAACCAGGCAATGCCCGCGCCGCCAGGAACCCGACCGCCACCAAGGCGGTACAACCGGCTAACCGCCACGACCATCCAGGAATGTCCAATGGCCGGAGCCACCGCCTCCATCCGGAATCCGACTGCTCCGTCACGGCCCGCAAGGAAACAGCAAGATCCTGGCGGCAGGCCGACAGCAATTCGAGCGAAGGCTCCAGTCGCTCCGCCTCGATGGCCCGATGCATATTGGCCAGCCGAGTCTCCTGCGCACGGCAGCCGGCACATCCGTCGAGATGCTGCTCCATCGACTCTTCGACTTCTGCAGGAAGCTCGCCGTACAGATAAAAAACGAGATTGTTCTCGCACTCCACGCAATTCATACAAACTCCCCAAGCGCGCTTCGCATTTTCTGGGTCGCTCGAAACAAGCAGTTCTTGGCCGCTTCTTCCGAAGTCCCCAGGGCTTCCCCAATCGCCCGCAGCCGCATTCCTTCAAAATGCCGCATTTCAAAGACCACCCGCTCGCGCGGCGATAGTTCCCGCAGGACAGCTTGGATTCTACCCCGCAGCTCCTCGGACAACACCCTGCGCTGCGGGTCGCTATCGGCCCGCGGCTCGGCCACCGTGTCGAGCGGGTCTATTTCCTGTCCGGAAGAAACTGACGCCACCCGGGGAGACTCTCGCCTAACCTTGCGCCGCCGGAGGTGATCGAGACAGATGTTCGTCGCAATCCGATGCAGCCAAGTCGAAAAATTGCAGTCAAAGCGGAACTGCTGCAGACTGCGATGGACACGCAGGAACGTCTCTTGATAGACGTCGCGAGCGTCCTCCGGGGAACGCAACAAGTTTAGCGCGATCCGTAAAACGCTCTGGTCGTGAGCGCGGACGAGAACGGCAAACGCATCTTCATCCCCACGTTGAGCCGCCCGGATCAGTGAGGCTTCGTCCATATAGTCATGCGCCCCTCCTGGAAGGGCTATGGCATCTGCTTTTACCATAGACACCTATCTACAACGGACGGGCGCACAAACCGTTAGGAAAAAATCGAGCTAAGAGACCAATTCGAGCGTAATTTTCTTTGCGGCCGGGTCGAGATGGGTAATCCGGAAGCTCCGGACCTGTCCGATCTTAATGGCGTTGGACGTCTTGGCGGCGGGCTCTCCGCCCTTACCCTCTTTCCATTTCGCGGTCAGCATCGCGGTAAGAGTACTGACGTCCACCGAACCACCCGAAGAGGAACCTTTCGAGGCACCAGCACTAGCGGCCTCCTTCTTCTCCTCGGCCAACCGGCACTCTCCCAGCACGCCATCTGCTACTTCCACCTTCAGCAGGTTCGAGCGAACATCAGCAACCCGCGCGGTGAGCATTTCGCCAACTTGATGTTCCGCGATGAAGTCGTCGGTTTTGGTGGGCTGCAGCTGCTTCAAGCCAAGCCGGATCCTGCGACGGTCCTGATCGACTTCGAGAACGATAGCCCGGACCACTTCGCCAACTTTAACGACATCTTTCGGATGATCAATGCGCTTCTCGTTGACCATGTCGCCGATGTGGATCATGCCATCCACCCCGTCGCCCAAGTCAACAAACGCGCCGAACGCTTGGATACTCGTCACCGGCGACTCCACAATTGAGCCCACCGGATACTTTTTCACCGCTTCGACGAACGGATCGCCCAGCGTCTGCTTCAAACTCAGCTGAATCTTCTTGTCCGCAGGCTTGAAGTCGAGGATAGCGACCTCTACCTGATCCCCTACTTTTAACAAGTCAGCGGGCTTACGAACCTTCTTCGCCCAGGACATTTCCGAAACATGCACCAAGCCGTCAACGCCGGGAGCCAGTTCCACAAACGCGCCGAAATCCGTTAAGCGCGCCACGGTCCCAGGCACTCGGTCGCCCACCTTAAACTGGCTCGCGGCGGCAGCCCACGGATCGGGAATCAACTGCTTCAATCCCAGCGAAACTTTCTTCGAGTTCTTATTGACCTTAAGGATCTTCACCTCAAGTTCATCGCCGATCTTGACGACGTCGGAAGGTTTACCCACCCGATGCCAACTCATATCGGTCACGTGCAACAGACCATCCACGCCACCCAGATCGAGAAACGCTCCAAAGTCGGTGACGCTGCGAACCCGGCCCTTCACCACCGCGCCTTCCTCCAACAGCAGGAAAGCCGCTTCCTTGGCCTTGGCCGCCTCTTCCTCCAGAATCACCCGGCGGTCAACGACGACATCCTCTTTCACCGTGTCCAGGTTGATCACCCGGCACTCAATCTCCTGGCCCACGAGCTTGGCGAGCTCAATCGCGTCCCGCGTCCCGCTGCGCGATGCCGGCATGAATGCCCGCGAACCGGCAACCTCAACGCGCAGCCCGCCCTTTACCGCTTCGACCACACGCCCAGCAATATTGCGCTTGTCTTCGAAGGCGGCCTGCAGTTCGCTCCAATCCTTGGGGCGCTCTACCTTAAGCGGAGACAGCTCCAGGGTGCCCTCGGCGTTGCGGCCAGTGACACTCACTTGAATCAAATCGCCAACCTGAATGTCGGGAGCGCCATCAGCAAAAGCCGACTTCAAAAGAACGCCTTCCGACTTGCCGCCCAGATCAACGAAGATCGAATCTTCGTTGACTGCGGCGACCGTCCCTTTCAGGACGCCGCCCTCAACGGGTTGGGCCTCTACCGGCGCGGTCTGCTGGAGTTCGAATTGTTGAAGGATCTCACCGAAATTCGATTCTTCCGGATTGTTTACCGGTTCTTCCATCGGTTGATCAACAGGGTTGGCAGGATTCATGCGAGATACGGATACTTCCAATATTGTGTCATACCCGCCGCATCTTCCGCTGCTTACATCTCATCCGGGGATGCGGATTCCGGATCGGCCTCCCCCATTTGCGTGAGCCGGTATCGCAAGGCGTTCCGCGTCAGACCCAACAGCCGCGCCGCCTGACTCTTGTTGCCGCCCGCGCGCCGCAGCGCTTCCCGAATCAGAGACCGCTCGAACTCATCGAGCGTCATCCCCGGCGGCAGGAACACGCTCTCCCCAGCCGCCAGCGTCCGGCGCGACGGCGCCATGTCCAGCCGCACGTCCGCTTCCTCAAGCACCGGCCCGCTAGCCAGCACCAGGCTGCGCTCCATCACATTTTCGAGCTCCCGCACATTACCCGGCCAATGGTAGGCCGCCAACTTGTCAATTGCCGCCGGGGCCAGCGACCGCACGGGCGAGTCGAGCTCCTTGGCATGCTTCCGCACAAAAAACTCGGCCAGATAGGGGATGTCCTCTCGCCGGTCCCGGAGCGGCGGAATGTTGATCGGCAGCACGTTAAGCCGGTAGTACAGATCCTGCCGGAACGTACCTTGTTCGAGCGCCGCCCGCAGGTCCACGTTCGTCGCCGCAATCACGCGCACATCAATGTGGCGCGTCTTGTTGCTCCCCAGCCGTTCGAACTCGCGCTCCTGAAGCACCCGCAGCAGCTTCACTTGAATCGACGGGGGCACATCGCCGATCTCATCGAGAAACACCGTGCCCGAATCGGCCTGCTCGAACTTGCCCGGCTTCGCGGTCGAGGCTCCGGTAAAGGCGCCTTTCTCGTAGCCAAACAACTCACTCTCCATTAAATTTTCCGGAATGGCCGTACAGTTAATTTTGACGAAGGGCTTCTCCCGCCGCGGCGAATGCTGATGGATCGCCCGCGCGATCATGTCCTTGCCCACGCCGCTCTCCCCCGCCAGCAGCACCGTAGCCCGGCTCGGCGCCGCGCGCAGCACAGTCGCGAACACCTCCTGCATCCCCGCGCTCCGGCCGATAATGTTGTCGATCTGATAGCGCCCGCCCAACTCCTCCCGCAGCCGCTGATTCTCCTCCCGCAGCGCCTTCACTTCGAACGCCTTTTCGATCACGGTCTGCAGATGGTCGAGCGAAAACGGCTTCTGCACGAAATCCGCGGCGCCGGCTTTCATGGCCGCCACCGCGGTCTCTACGCTTCCGAATGCCGTCATCACCACGACGGGCATTCCCGGCCGCATGGACTGAATCCGCGCCACTAGCGCCAGCCCGTCCTCGCCCGGCAATCGGAGATCCGTCAGCACAATCCCCGCCCAATCAAGGCGCGGCACAGCGGCCTCGGCCGATCCCACCGTCTCCACCTCAAAGCCCGCTGCCGCCAAGTGAACTTGCACCACGCGCCGCAGCCGCTCTTCATCCTCAATCACCAATACGCGCTTGTTCATAGTCCTGCCGCCGCCGGCAGCAGGACGCGAAACACGCTCCCCCGCCCCGGCTCACTGTCAAACTCCAGTCGCCCACCATGCTCGCTTACGATCTTCGCGACGATCGCCAAACCCAATCCGACGCCGTCCTTCTTCGTCGTAAAAAACGGATTGAAGATCGACTCCCGATGCTCCGGCGCCACCCCACTACCCCGGTCGATGACGGCGATCTCAGTCTCCTGCCCACTCAGCAGCCGGGTCCGCAAAGTGACTACCGCCGCGGCGGGACTCGCCTGCGCCGCGTTCAGCAGCAGGTTGAAAACCACCCGTTCCATCCATTCGCCGTCGACCTCCACCGGTCGAACCGCCGGGTCGTAGTTCTTATAAACCGTCACGGCCGGCGCCGGGGTCATTCGGTCAAACTCCTGCACCACCCGGTCCAACAATCCGTGCAACTCCGTCGGCGCCCGGTGCAGCGCGAGCGGACGGGCGAACTCGAGGAACCGGCCGACCAGCGAGTTGGCCCGGTCCACGTCGGAGGCGATGTAGCCAGCCATCTCTTGCGCCAACTCATTCCCGGCCGGCAACTGCTTCTGCAGCACCTCGGCCGAAGCGCGAATGGTGCCGAGCGGATTGCGCAATTCATGCGCCAGTCCCGCGGTCAACTGCCCTAAAGCCGCCAGCCGCTCGGAGCGGCGCACCGCATCCTCGGCCTCTCGCAGATGTTGGTTGGCCGCCGCCAACTCTTCGGCCACGGCCTGATAGCGTTGCGCTTCGGCGCGGTTGGCCTGGGCCAACTGATACGTCAGGTAGCCCACCACCGGCAGGAAGATGATGCGCAGCAACAGCTCCTCCCAAATCACCAGATAGTCGCCCAGTTCGTTCCAATCGAGGAAGGCTAGAAAGGAGACGTATGCCACGCACGCAAGCCCGGTAAAAATTGTCGTCGCCAGCGGCCCGGTCGTCGTCGCGGCGCTCACTACCGGCAGCATCAGAATCGGGTAGTAACTCGAATTGATCGCGGCGGTGTAGCCGATTACGAGCCAGCAGAGAATCAGCTTGATGGTGATGGGCAGCATCTTGCCTCGCTCCGTGCGGAACAGGGCGATGCGCGGCTCCGCCAGTTGGAACAGCGCCAGCGCTACGATGCACACCACGGACGGAACGTCGTGGAATGGACTTGCCAGCGCGAGGGCCGAAAAGAACAGCAGCCACACCAGATCCTGCGCCGCCACAAACGGAATGCGAAACCGGGCGAATTGCCCGTTAGGATCGGCGGCAGGCACGAAGCCATCTTAGCGTGCTTGCCCTAAACTAAGGCAGGAAGAATATCTCCGCTCGGGCCCTGCAGCGCGATCGCCGCGCGAGTCGAGTACGGCGTCGTTTCGATATTCACTTCAATCACGAAACGCGCCATTCCAATGAGACCCGCTGCCGGATAGACCTGCGCCGAAGTTCCGACAACCAGCAAAAGGTCCGCCTGGGAGACGGCCCGCTCCGCCTCGGCCCAAACAATTCGCGGGAGATTTTCGCCAAACCAAACGACGCCGGGGCGCAGAGGCTCGCCGCACTCGGGGCAAGGCGGAGGAAGCGTGGGATACTCGAGCGCCCGGTCCTTCCGCTGATACGGACAGGCGACGCAGCGCGACTGCCAGATGTCGCCGTGCACCTTCAGAATGCGGCGAGAACCCGCGCGGTCATGCAGGCCGTCGACGTTCTGCGTGATCAGCGTGAAACGCGGATGCTGCTCTTCCATCTTTACGAGTGCGCGATGCCCGGCGTTCGGCCCGGTGGCGTCAATCAAGCCCCGCCGCCACAAGTACCATTCCCAAACCGTCTTAGGATCCCGATCAAAGGCCTCCGGCGTCGCCAAATCCTCCGGCCGAAAATCCCGCCATAGCCCGCCGGCTCCGCGAAAGGTTGGAATCCCGCTCTCGGCGGAGATACCCGCGCCCGTGAGCACCGCAATCGAACCGGCTTCCGCCAGCCGCTGCCGCGCGGCGCTTAGCTCACGCTCGCTGGCCATTCCGTTGCCACCTTGGCCGTGCTCGCCCCGCCCGCCGCCGCAGGCCAAGCGCTCAGCCATGCGATCACCGTCAAAATCCAAATCGCCTGTGACACCAACAAGTGCACAATCTGCATCCAGCCCGGCGCGGCCAGCGCAATGTTCAATACGCCGAGTCCCACCTGCAGGAACACAACTCCAACCCTGCCGCCGCAAAGCCGCAAACACCCCAAGCAGAAAGAGCGCCGTGCCTGACGCGACAAACGGATGGACAATCCGCAGTTGGACCAGAAAATGCTGACCCGCCGTCAGGTCCTCGCGGATGCGAGCAAACAAGCCCGCGCCCAGGGTTGGCGGCACCGGAAACAGCGTATCGCCCAGCGCCGTGATGGCGCCCGTGATGTTGGTCAAAATCAGCACCAGCAAACCCGCACCCAGCAGCCGGTAACCTAGCAGCGATGGCGACGGCGGACGGCGACCGCCAATCCACCATGCCGTCGCGGTGGCCGTGGCCGTGAGCAGCAACGTGTTGGCCAGGTGAATCGAAATCACCAGCGCCCGGCTGACCGAGGCGTCATCCACCACCAACTGCTTTTTCACGAGCACCGCGCCGATGAACCCTTCCACCAACAGGAAGAAGAATGCCCCGAGCGCCGCGTAGAAACTGCGGCCGCGACCTTCCCGGCGCCAAACCCAGACGAGCAGCCCCAATCCCAGAAACCCGCACAAGCCGCTCGTCACGCGATGCGTGAACTCAATAATAGTCTTCGCGCCGGGAGCCTGCGGCACCACCTCGCCGTTGCACATCGGCCAATGGTCGCCACATCCGGCGCCCGCACCCGTTATCCGTACCCACGCGCCGAACAGGATCACCGCAACGAGGTAGGCAACATAAAACCAGGCGAATCGCTTCATTTCCCCTACGAAAGAATCTTCTTGTGCACCACTCCCGCCACGTCCGTCAGCCGGAAGTCTCGGCCACTATAGCGGTACGTGAGCTTCTCGTGGTCCATGCCGAGAATATGCAGCACGGTCGCGTGGAAGTCGTGGATATGCATCCGGTCTTCGGCCGCATGGTAGCCGATTTCGTCCGTCGCGCCGTAGACGAACCCGGGTTTCACGCCCGCTCCCGCCATCCAGACCGTATAGCCGTACGGGTTGTGGTCGCGCCCGTTGCCACCTTCCGAGATCGGCGTCCGGCCAAACTCGCCGGCCCAGATCACGAGCGTATCGTCCATCATGCCGCGGGCCTTTAAGTCCTTGAGGAGGCCGGCAATGGGCTTGTCCACCTCATAGGCGTTCGAGGTGTGCTTGTTGAACAGGTCGGAGTGTTGGTCCCACTTGTAGCTGTGCGTCGCCTGCACGAACCGAACGTTTTTCTCGCTTAAGCGGCGCGCCAGCAGACACTGCCAGCCGAAGTCCGCCGTCCGGGGATCGTCGAGACCGTACAGCTTCTTGGTGGCCTCGCTCTCCTTATCGACAGCGAAGATCTCCGGAGCCTGCGTCTGCATCCGGAAGGCGAGTTCGAAAGCCTGGATGCGGGCTTCCATGTTCGGGTCGTACTGCCGCATCTCCGCGTGACGGCGGTTGATGTTCTGGATCATGTCCAGTTCATAGCGCTGCTGTTCCGGAGTCAGGCCCTTGTTCACCAGGTACTGAATGGGCTCGGACTTGATCTCCTCCACCTTCATGCCGGAGTGGCCGATCGGCGTACCCTGAAACGCGCCCGGCAGAAACGCGGAGCCAAAGTTCTTCGCGCCGCCGTGGGACAGCGTGGGCTTGATGGTGATGTAACCCGGCAGATCCTGATTCTCCGTCCCCAGGCCGTACACCGTCCAAGCGCCCATGCTCGGGCGCACGAACGTCGAACTGCCCGTGAACGATTGCAGCAACGCCGCGCCGTGGTCCACGCCTTCGCCCACGAGCGAGCGAACCACGCAGAGCTGGTCGACGCAGTCGCGAACATGGGGGAACAGGTCGCTCACCAGAATCCCGCTCTTGCCGCCCGGCCGGAACTCCCACGGCGACTTCATCAGCGGCCCCGGAGCCTCATCGGCAAATGCCAGCGGCCGCTTAATCGGCAGCGGCTTGCCATGGTCGCGGACAAGACGCTCCTTGAAGTCGAACGTATCGATGCTCGACGGGCCACCGTGCATGAACAGGAAGATCACCTTCTTCGCCCGGGGAGCAAAGTGCGGCTTCTTCGGCGCGAGGGGGTTCGTCGACCCGCCTTCCGTCGTAGCGGCCTCCGCCATCATGCTCAGGAATCCCAGGTATCCCAACCCGCCGCCAGCCGCGCGGAACGCCGCCCGGCGGGACATCGGTTTCACGCGGCGGGAGAACACTTCCTGGATCGGATCTTTCGCTTTCTTGTCCATGGTGGCTCTGTCTCCCTAATCGACGTACATGAATTCGTTGGACGCAATCAGCACGCGGCAAGCGCTCTGCCACGCGTCGGCTTCCGTCTTCGTGCCGGCAAACTTCTTTTGAAAGCTGTCGACGTAGCTCAGCATGGCGTCGGCTTCCGCCGCCGAAGCCTCCCGGTTCAGAATCCGGGCGATGGCCTTGTCCACGCGCGGCCGCCCCGCCGGAACCTCTTTCACTAGGCTCTCCGCCAGCGCCTGGGCCTGATCCGCCACAAACTTGCTGTTCATCATAAAGAGAGCTTGCGGCGCCACATTGGTAATGATGCGCCGGCCCTGGGGAGTGGTGGCATCACCGAAGTCAAATAAATTAAACAGCGCCGGTAGATTGGCCCGGCGCAGCGGGAGATAGACCGTCCGGCGCACCTGTTCTTCGGGGTTGATGCTCAGCCGGCCGTTCGAGTTCTCGCCATCCGTGCCAAAACCGCTCTGCAGCGAACCACCCATGGTCAGATCGAGCTTGCCGGCGATGCCGAGCAGCGCGTCCCGCATCTCTTCCACCTGCAGCCGCCGCCGCACCACCCGCGAGAACAGTTTGTTCTCGGGATCGGCCTGGAACTGCTCCGGCGACGTCGCGCTCGACATCTGGTAGGCGCTCGACAACATTAGCTTCCGATGCATCGCCTTGATGCTCCAGCCGGACCGCACGAACTCGGCCGCCAGATAATCCAGCAACTCGGGATGCGTCGGGCGCTCGCCCATCCGCCCAAAATTGTCGGGCGTCCGGACAATGCCTTCGCCGAAATGGCCCTGCCAGATCCGGTTCACCATCACGCGGGCCGATAGCGGGTTGTCGGCGCTCGCCAGCCATTCCGCCAACTCGAGCCGGCCGCTGCCCTGCACGTTCTGGGGCTGCTGCCCGTCGCCGGCCATCACGATCGGAAACCGCTTGGGCGCGTCTTCGCCCAGCGAACCATAATCGCCGCGCACGAAAACCTTCTGCTGCACCGGCGTGCCTTCCTGCACCGCGCAGGCCATCTCGGGCTCGGGGGGCAAGCTCTCCTTCAGCTTTTTCTGTTCCGCCTTCAGCGCGTCGAATTCAGCCTTGGCCGCCACACTGGCATCGGCGTTCACCACCGCATCGGAGACGCCCATCGGACCGCTATTGTCGAACACCTGACCGAAGAAGCGATCCTTTTCGTTGATCATCTTCGGCTTCTCGCTAAGCATGTTCTTTTCTTCAATCTGCCGGCGTTGCGGCTTGCGGTAAGACTCCAGCTTTTTGTGCCAGCCCGCGAGACTTTCAAGACTTGACGAAACGAACCCATTGGCGATCCGCTGCGCCGTCGCGTCATCCGCCGCCTGATCCCATTCGGCCAACCACGGCCGCGGGACTTCCCGCGCCCCGAAGTACTTTACCCAGCGGCCCAGCATCTTCGCGTCCAACTGCCGCGCCGCGGCGATCGCCGCCACATCGGCCTTTTTCAATTCCACTTCCCGCGCGGCCATCATGTAGGCCGGAATCTGCGGCACCAGCTTCTCCTGAAGACGCCGCCGTTCCTTCTCCATCGCGATCTCAAGGTCAATCTGCTTGTGCTGCACCAAGGCCTCGGCGGCCTCATACTTCTCATACTGTTCCTTCGGCACGAGCGGCGTGAACAGTAGCTTCGAAACGTGGCTTTGGTCGTCCTTGAAATTCTTCGTCGATGCGAAGATGCCGACCATGCCGTAGTAATCCTTGGCGTAGAGCGGGTCAAACTTATGGTCGTGGCAACGGGCGCAGGCCAACGTCACGCCCAGGAACGTTTTCGACACCGTATCCACCTGCTCGTCGTAGATGTCGTAGAGCATTTTCTGCTTGTCCTGCTGCGCGATGGCCTTGGCGCCCAGCGCCAGAAACCCGGTTGCGATGATCCCTTCGCGATTCAGCCCCGGCTTGCCATTCCGGGCCGGCAGAAGGTCCCCGGCCACCTGTTCCTTGACGAACTGGTTGTAGGGCAGGTCCTCGTTAAAAGCGTTGATTACGTAGTCGCGATACTTGAAGGCGTAGGGATAGCGATGGTCTTCATCGTTGCCGGTGGAGTCCGCATAGCGCGCAATATCCAACCAATGGCGTCCCCACTTCTCGCCGTAGCGGGGCGAGGCCAAGAGCCGCTCGACTACCTTCTTAAAGGCGTCCGGCGAACGGTCCGCTGCGAAGTCTTTCATCTCCTGCTCGGTGGGCGGCAAGCCCGTCAGGTCGTACGTGGCCCGCCGGAGCAGGGTCAGCCGGTCGGCCGGCGGCGCTGGCTTCACGCCCTTCTCTTCAAGCTTCGCCATCAGGAACGCATCCACCGGCGCCTGCACCCAGGCCTTGTTTTTCACTGCCGGAGGCTGCTGCGGCTTCACGGGCTGGAAGGCCCAGAACTGCTTATCTTCCTCGCTCAGCTTGTTGCCATGCTTGCGGGTCCCGCTGCCGCCGGCCGCCACGACTCCCGCCTTCGGATCGTAGCCGGGCCACGGCGCACCCATCGTAATCCACTCGCGCAGCGCCGCAATCTCTTGGTCTTTCAACTTGCCCATGGGCGGCATCTTCAGCTTGCCCTCGTAGCTCGTCACCTGCAGCAACAGGCTCTGCTCGGGGCTCTCCACATTCACGAGCGACCCGCTGCCGCCACCCGCCATGAAGGCCGCGGCGCTCGACATATCGAGGGCCGAGGTTTTCACCTTCTCGTTGTGGCACATTTGGCACTTCTGGGCCAACACCGGCCGCACGTTCTTCTCAAAGAACTCGGCCTGTTCCTGCTTGGGAACCTGAGCGATCACCACTCCGGCAAATATCGTGACCAGCCACGCTGAACGGGTAACCATCATGGACAGAACACACCTCAAGTCGATACGAGCACGGACACTGCCCGCAGTATTAAACTATCCCAATTGACGATCCAAGTCAAAGGTGGGAGCAAGCGTCGGGACACGGTAAAATAAGGGTCCCGTGACGATTTCCGACCACGAAAGATACATGCGTCTGGCGCTCGAACAAGCCCGGCTGGCCGAAGCGGCCGGCGAGGTTCCGGTCGGCGCTGTGCTGGTCGACCACGGCCGAATTCTGGCCGCGACGCACAATGCGCCGGTCGCGCTGCATGATCCCACGGCCCACGCCGAGATTCTGGCTCTCCGCGCCGGCGGTCTCCAGCTGTCAAACTACCGCCTGCCCGGCGCCACCCTCTACGTCACCCTCGAACCCTGCATTATGTGCGCCGGCGCCATCGTCCACGCCCGCATCGGCACGCTCGTTTTCGGCGCTCGCGATCTGCGCTTTGGCGGCGTTAGAAGCAAGTTCGCCCTCGCCGACAGTGACCTGTTGAATCATCAGGTCACGGTCGTCGAGGGCGTCTTGGGCGATATCTGCTCGGCAATGTTGCAGAGTTTTTTCGCGGGCAAACGAAACGCGGGGAGCTAAGCCGCTTTCTTCAACGGCACCAGATTCGACAGGGGTTGATGCGTCCGCTCCATCTGCACCACCTTCCGAATCCGGTTCTCGACGGCGTCGTCCGGCTTCGAACCCTTGAAGTACTCATCGAGCGGAAACAAGGCAAACGGACGCAGTTCCCGGAAGACCCGCCCCAACAACTCTTCAATCCGGTAGACCTGGTGGAAGAACGTACCTTTATCGATCTTCAGCCGCGCGCAACACAGTACATTGTTAGCGCCCAGCAGGAAATGGAACTTGAAAATCTCGTACTGCTTGGGGGTCAGTGCCCGTTTCGACACCAACAAAAAGTCGGCCATGTACTCTTCATCTTTCCGGCCCCACATGTTTCTCCGGGCATTGCCGCCGGAGTATTCGAGACTCACCTGAGTCATGCTTTTTTCTTTAGTGGCACATTCGCGAAAACGCCGATAGCAGGCGCGAAATATCGTGCGCATCACACAAGAACAAGGTGATGATCCGCCCCGTTTGCCGAGGCGTAGGCCCAAACCGTGGCAGTGCGTGCACTGGGAGGCGGCGAGCGCGATTGTGTCTGTACGAGTCCATTCCATTTGTACGATCTCCTCAAGGTATGCCTTCCGATGTATTCCCAGAAGTGCGCCTTGCTTCCAATTCCTATCCCAGAGTACGTTCCGCCTAATTTCCGTCAACGAATTCCAAATCTTGCAGTGAGAATAAATTTCCTACCTCCACCACCCCCAAACACCTTAATCAATTCAGTACTTTGCGGGTATTCTTATAAGAAATACCCACACCAATTCCAAAAATTCCCTGCTACGATTCATAGGAAGGCCAGTACCTATTTCCCGGAGGAATACCCCAACCGTGCGTCTTTTGCTGCTCGCCCATGTCCAGGAGAGTCTCGTTGAGGAGCTTCGCCGCCGCGTCCGCAACGGTGAATCCACCGAACGCGCGCTGGCTAAACTCACGGGCATCTCGCAGCCCCATATGCACAACGTGTTGAAAGGACAGAGGTTACTTTCCGCCGATCTCGCCGACACCATCCTCCAGCGGCTGCAGCTCTCCCTCTTTGACCTTATCGACCGCCAGGAGATGGTGACGTTTCTCAATCGCAACGTCAATCTTGAGGCCCGCGCCGTTGCCGTGCCGGTACTTGAAGGCCTGCTCGGCCCCGGATACCCCCTTCCGCGCCAAGTCCCCTCCCCCGAAATCTATACGGTCCCCCACGAGCAGGCCGTCACCGCCACCCAACCCGTTGTTGTCCGCCTCGCCGCCGACCCGGAGATGACCGATGTCTTCGCCGAAGGCGACCTCATCCTGCTCGACCAGTCCGAGACCCTGCGCACCTACCTACAGCCGCACGGCTACTATGTCGTCAACACCCCCGCCGGCGCTTTCGTCCGCGCGATTCGGCGCGATGGCAACGACCTGCTCCTGCTTACTGGCGCCAACCGGGATCAACCGGTCTCCCACTCCGCCCGGTTCCCCCTCGAGAGCGTCGACCTGCTCCGCCTGGTTCTCGCCCGAGTCGTCTGGCTCAACCGGCGGCGGCGTTGGGACGACTTACCGGCGGGCGCCTAGCACTTCCCGATAGGTCTCCAGCACCTGCGCGGCGGTCTCGTACCAACTGAACCGCCGCACCTGGTCGAATCCCCGCTCGACCAAAGAGCAGCGCAGCGTCTCGTTCAGCAAAACTTCCTTGATGCCTCGAGCGATATCGAAAACGTTTTCGGGCTTCACGATCATCGCCGCATCGCCCACCACTTCCGGCAGCGAACTGACGCCACTGGTCACCACCGGGGTCCCCGAAGCCATCGCCTCGAGAGGCGGCAAACCGAACCCTTCATATAAGGAGGGGAAGACGAAAACCTCGGCGGAGCGGTAAAACGCGTGCAGTGCCTCGGACGGCACGAAGCCAAGGAACCGGACCTGTTTCTCCACTCGGCCTTGCAGCACGGCCCGCCGGATATTCGGATACTTCGACATCTCATCCCCGATGATGACGAGGCGCAGATCCTTGTACCGGGGATGATGCTCCAGATCCTCGCGCAGCACGGCAAACGCCTCAATGATCCGAGCGACGTTCTTTTGCGGCCGTACCGAACCGGCGTAGAGCAGGAACGGATAATGAATCTGATAGCGGTCCAGGGTCCCCTGCACGTCCGCGTTGGCGGCCAAAGTCGGGAAGTCCCCGTCGATCGCGTTATAAATCCTTCGCACTCTGGCCGCGGGGATGTTCAGCAGATTGTGCACATCGCGCCGGGTGGACTCGCTGACGGCAATCACCCGATCGGCTCGCACCAATCCGCGGCGGAAGCGCATCCGGTGCATCCGGTCCCGCGCTTCGTTACCAAAGCCGAACACGAGCGTCGAAAGATCGTGGATGGTGACAACGTAGGGCCGGGGCAAGAACCACGGAACCGTATTCAAAGGAATATGAACCAGATCCGGCCGGAGCGTCCGCAGGAACCACGGGAAGGCGATGTTGTCGAGCCGTTCCTTGTCGGCCCGCTCATAAGCGATTGCCTGGAAGCGGCCGGGCAACCCGGCCAGTTCTGCCATGTGCTCCGGCTTGGCGATCAGCCGGAAGTCAAATTCGCTCTCGAACTTCGCCAACGTCCGGACGAGATTTCGGATGTACGTGCCATATCCGAAATCTCGCCAATGGCGAACATCAATTGCGACAACGGCCATCCGCGCTAGGCCCGCGCCAACTTCCATTCATACAGGGGATGCAGATCGGTCAGTTGGCCTACCTTCGTTCTCACGGCGTGAATCGCCGGGGTCGCCCCCTCCATTCCATGCGCGGCCACGGCATCGAGCACCTCGGCGATGAGTGCGCCTACTGTCCGCATTTCCGGGGCGGTGAAGCCGCGGGTGGTGAGTGCGGGCGAACCGACGCGGATGCCGCTCGGGTTCATCGGAGGATTCACGTCGAACGGGATGCCGTTCTTATTGACAGTGATGTAGGCTTCGTCGAGCGCCTTCTCGGCGTCCTTGCCCTTCACGCCCTTGGCAAAGACATCAATCAAAGCGAGGTGCGTATCGGTCCCGCCGCTCACTACCCGGTAGCCACCGGCAGCGACCGCGGCGGCCATCACCTGCGCGTTTTCAATCACCTGCCGCTGATAATCCACGAATGACGGCTTCAGCGCCTCGAGGAAGCAGGTCGCCTTGGCGGCAATCACATGCACCAATGGACCACCCTGCTGACCGGGGAACACGCACCGGTCGATGATCGCCGCGTGCTGGCTCCGGCAGAGGATCAAGCCGCTCCGTGGTCCGCGCAGCGTCTTGTGCGTGGTGGAGGTGACCACATCGGCATGCACCATCGGATTCGGATAGAGCCCCGCCGCCACCAAACCCGAGAAGTGCGCCATGTCGACGAGAAAGTAAGCGCCCACCGAATCGGCAATCTCGCGAAACCGGGCAAAGTCGATGATCCGCGGATATGCGCTAGCCCCGGCGATGATCATCTTCGGCTTGTGCTCTTCGGCCAGACGCGCCACCTGATCGTAGTCGATCCGCTCGTCTTCCTTCGTAACGCCGTAGCCGACAACCTTATAGAGCTTCCCTGAAAAATTCAGCTTGTGACCATGGGTCAAGTGGCCGCCGTGCGCCAGGTCCATACCCAGGATCGTGTCGCCGGGTTCGAGCAGCGCCATGAAGGCCGCGGCATTCGCCTGCGAACCGGAGTGCGGCTGGACATTGGCATGTTCGGCCTGAAACAACTGCTTGGCCCGGTCGCGCGCCAGATTTTCGACAACGTCAGCGTACTCACAGCCCCCGTAGTAGCGTTTCCCAGGGTAGCCTTCCGCGTATTTGTTGGTGAATACACTGGCGGTGGCTTCCAGAATAGCCTCCGACGTGAAATTCTCGCTCGCAATCAGCTCCAAACGGCTGTTTTGCCGTTCGGCTTCGTGCTGGATCGCCTCGTAGATCTGCGGATCGACTTCGGCCAGGGGCCGATACATAGAGTTGCTCATTCCTTTTATTCCGTCTGCTCCAGGATCTTTATTTTGTCGAGGCGCCGCTGATGACGGCCGCCCTCGAATTCCGTCGTCAAGAATACGTCCAGCAGCGCTTCGGCCAACGCCGGTTCCGTATATTTCTGGCCGATCGCCAGGATGTTGGCGTCATTGTGACGCCGTACGTAGGAAACTTCGTCCGTGTTCGTGCCCAGGGCCGCGCGAACACCTTTAATTTTGTTGGCCGCAATCGACATGCCCACGCCGCTCGAACAAACCAGCACGCCCTTTTCGACCTCACCATCGCGCACCGCATGGCCCACGGCGGCGGCGTAATCCGGATAGTCGGTCGACTCGGTGGAAGTGGTTCCTACATCCACCACCTCGTGCCCTTCCGCGCGAAGCTTCTCGCGAAGCTGCTCTTTCAGTGCAAAACCCGCGTGGTCAGAGCCGATAGCAATCTTCATAACCGCTTAAACCTTTAGTCTACCATGCTAAAATCGGGGAATTCTCTATGTATTGGAGCCAATTGTACGTCCCTACTCTGCGGGAAACCCCCGCCGAGGCCGAGGTGGTCAGCCATCAACTTCTGCTCCGCGCCGGCTATGTTCGCCAGCTTGCGGCCGGAATCTACAACTATCTGCCGCTAGCCCAGCGCAGCCTGTTGAAGATTCAGCAGATTATCCGTGAAGAGATGGATGCCATTGGCGCCCAGGAGATGCTCCTGCCCGCGCTGAACCCGGCCGAGGTCTGGAAGGAGTCCGGCCGCTGGGACGTCATGGGCGACAACATGTTCCGCCTCAAGGACCGCTTCGGCCGCGATCTCTGCCTCGGCATGACGCACGAAGAGGTGATGACCGCGCTCGCCCGCGGAGAGGTGCGCAGCTATAAGCAGCTGCCC
This sequence comes from Acidobacteria bacterium Ga0077553, assembly GCA_001464575.1. Lineage (GTDB taxonomy): Bacteria > Acidobacteriota > Terriglobia > Bryobacterales > Bryobacteraceae. The sequence goes on from LNFE01000209.1 coordinate 20,514, forward strand.
CAAATCTGGTACCAGATCCAGACCAAGTTCCGCGATGAGCCCCGCCCCAAGTCCGGCCTGCTCCGCGTCCGGCAGTTCATCATGAAGGACAGCTACTCCTTCGACCTGCTGCCCGCCGGCCTCGACATCTCCTATGAGAAGCACCGCGCGGCTTACTACAAAATCTTCGAACGCTGCGGCCTGAAGTTCCTCGCCGTCGAAGCCCACTCCGGCGCCATGGGCGGCAGCCAGTCCCACGAGTTCATGGTGGAATCGGCCGCCGGCGAAGACTTCGTCGCGGTTTGCGAATCGGCTGGCTACGCGGCCAACCTCGAGAAAGCGGTCTCGAACCCGATTCCTCCCGCCGCGCCCGACGTGGAGGGAGACCTCGCCCCCGAGGAGTTCCACACCCCCGGCCAGAAGACTATCGACCAACTCGTCGCGTTCACCGGCGTCCCTGCTACGAACCTGATGAAGTCCGTCGTCTACGTCTGCGACGGCAAGCCTTTCCTCTGCCTGCTCCGCGGCGATCATCAGCTCAACGAAGCCAAGCTCAGCTCCGCCACCGGTGCTTCGGACCTCCGCCCGGCGCACCCCGCCGAGATTCAGGACTGGTTCGGCGCCGCTCCCGGCTCGCTCGGCCCGGTGGGCGTGAAGTCGATGCCTATTCTCCTCGACTCCGCGCTCACCGGCCGCAAAAACCTAATCACCGGCGCGAACAAAGACGATTATCATCTGCGGAACGTCACCCCCGGCGAGGACTTCACCGCCGTGACGCATGACCTGCGTCAGGTCGCCGAAGGCGATACGCACGTCGAATCCGGCGCGCCGCTGAAGCTCGTCAAGACGGTCGAAATCGGCCATATCTTCAAGCTCGGCTACAAATATTCCGAGTCGATGGGCCTGAAGGTGCTGGACCAGGACGGCAAGGAAGTCACCGTCATCATGGGCAGCTACGGCATTGGCGTCGAACGGATTCTGTGCGCCGCCATTGAGCTGTACAACGACGAGAGCGGCATGTCGATGCCCGCCTCCATCGCGCCGTTCCAAGTGGTCATCACCCCGGTGTACTACGCCGACGCCGCGCAGAAAGAGGCCGCCGAGCAGCTCTACAAAGAGTGCAAGGCGCTTGGCCTCGATGCCCTGCTCGACGACCGGAATGAGCGGCCGGGCGTGAAGTTCAAGGACGCCGAGCTCATCGGAATTCCCTATCGCATCACCATTGGCAAGAAGTTGCCGGATGGCATTGTGGAGGTCGTGACGCGCCGGACCAAGACGTCCGAAGAGGTCTCGGTCGCCTCCGCCGCCGCTCACGTCGCCCAGCTGATTCGAGGCTAACGGCGTGCTGCGCGATCAATACCCGGCCCTCGCGCGGTACACCTACCTGAACACGGCGACCTATGGCCTCGTGTCCCTCCGGGGGCGCGCGGCCATGGTCGGCCACCTCGATCGCCGGGACGAGTTCGCCTGTGGCGACTTCCTTTCCTGGTTCGATGATCTCGACCGGCTCCGCGCCAAACTGGGGCGCCTGGTGGGTGCGCAAGCCGCCGACATCGCCTTCGCCCCCAACGCCGCCACCCCGCTCTCGCTTCTGCTCAACGGACTTGCCTGGGAGCCCGGCGACGAGATCCTCACCCTCGAAAACGAGTTTCCCAACCAGCTCTACTTCCCCGCCCTGCTCGCCAACCGCGGCGTGAAATTTATCGAAGCGCCGTGGGACACGTTGCAGGATCAGGTCACCGCTCGGACCCGCCTGATCGTCGCGAGCCAGGTCAGCTATTCCACCGGCTTCCGGCCGCGCCTTGAAACTCTAGACCGGCGGAACTCCCTGCTCTACGTCGACGCCACCCAATGCCTCGGCGCGCTGACGTTTGATTGGGCTGCCGTGCGGCCGGACCTTCTCGCCGTGAACGCCTACAAGTGGATGCTCGCCCCGAACGGCGCGGCCTTTTACGCGGTCGCCGCGACGCTACGCGCCCAACTCGCGCCGCAGGTGGTCGGCTGGCGCAGCCATTTCGATTGGCGCAACGTCAACAACCTCCACGCGGCCGCGCCCATCTTCGCCGAGTCGGCGGAGAAGTACGAAGGCGGCATGGTCGATTTCCCCAGCCTGTACGCCCTTGAAGCCGCCGTCGATACGTTCTTTGAACTCGGCCCGGAGAATGTCGAACGCTACGTCCTCAGCCTGAACGAGACCCTCCGCTCGGCGCTCCGCCAGATCGATGGAGTCACGCTCTACAGCGACGAGTTCCCCGCCACCGGCCCAACCCCGATCACCAGCGTCCATTTCGCCGGCCAGGACGCGGGCGAACTCTCCCGCCGCCTCAAGGCCGAGCACAACATTCTGACGTCGGCCCGCTGCGGCCGCCTGCGACTCTCGCCACACTTCTACAACGACGAGAACGACATCGACCGCCTGCTCGCCGCCTTATAGCCCGTAAGCTTCGATCGCGTTTTTCGCGAGAATCTGTTCCTGCTCCGCCGTCGAGTAGCGCTTGATGGTCTGTTTGATCAGCTCCACCCACGGCTTGTACTGCCCGGCCACCAGCATCACCGGCCAGTCGGAGCCAAACAGCAGCCGCTTCGGACCAAACGCCTGCAGCGCGGTATCGAGATACGGGGCCAGGTCCGCCGAACTCCACTTCTTCCAGTCGGCTTCGGTGATCATGCCCGAGAGTTTGCAATAGACATTCGGCCGCTTTCCGAGCGCAATCATGTCTTCGCGCCACGGCGAAAGGATCCGTTCCTTGATCTTCGGCTTGGCGACATGGTCCAGGATGAACATCTGGTTCGGATGCTGATCGACGAAGCGGATGGACGGCTTCAGATGCCGCTCGAAAATCAGGATGTCGTAGCGTAGCTTGTACTTCAGGAGCTTCTTTACCCCGGCGTTAAAGTCGGGCCGCAGAATGTAGTTGTCGTCCGGCTCGCCCTGAATCACGTGGCGCACGCCCTTGAATTTCTTGTGCTGGGCTAGCCGCTCGAGGTGCTTCTCGACATCGCTCTCCGTCAGCGGCACCCAACCCACCACACCGCGCAGGAAGTCATGTTTCTCGGCCATTGAAAGCAGCCAGTCGCTCTCTTCGACCGTCGTCCGCGCTTGCACGGAGACGGCTCCGGAGACGCCCGCGTCGTCCAGCGTCTTCTTCAGATCCGCCGGCAGAAAGTCCCGGCGGATCGTCTTCATCTCGTCGTTGATCCAGCCGTATTCGGCCGCGGAGTACTTCCAAAAATGGTGGTGTGTATCGATGATCGTCATGTGGCTTGTGCCTGGGCCGCCGCGCGCTTTTTCTCCGCTTCCCGCTCGGCCAGAACTCGTTTCCAATCTTCCAGGATTACGGCCGTGGCCGTGGAGCCAAACCGGTCGCAGCCTGCATTGTATACCTCGATGGCGCGTTCGAGGGTCCGGACGCCGCCGGAGGCCTTCATCTTCACCCGGTCTTTCAAGATCGACTTCATCAGCGCCAGATCCGGCAGGGTGTAGCCGGTCGGCCCAAAGCAGGTGGACGTTTCGGCGAAATCCACCTCGCAGCGCTTGCAGATCCGGCAGAGAATCACTTTCAGATCATCGGCCAGGTAGCCGTTTTCAAAGAGCACCTTGCAGATCGCGCCTTCCTGCCGGCAGCTCTCGCTCATCTGCAGAATCTCGGTTTCGATGTGCTGAAACTGGCGCGAGATCATCTTGCCGAAGTTGACGACGATGCCGATCTCCTTCGCCCCGCGGCGCAGCAGGTCCCGGCCCTCATACAGCTTGGTCGCCGTATTGGATGAACCGTGCGGGAACCCCGCCACGCTCGCCACGGCCACGCCGGAGCCGTCTAACGTGCGGACGGCCAAGTCGACGTCACAAGGCCGCACTACGGCCGAGGCGACCCGGTACTCGCGCGCCAGCCATAGGCCGGCGATGACGTCCTCCTCGGACAGGTCCGGTCGCGTTAGCGAATGCTCCACCAGCCGGGCGAGATCCTCGTAGGTCTCTAGCGCGGGCCGGGCTTCTTGCTCGATGTTCGGATCCATATGTACCGGTCCACCAGTCTTCGTGATGAAAATTCCCGAAATTCCCCGCGCCGCGTTCCTTCTGGTCCAGGTCGCCGAGAGCGATGTTCAGCCCCATGGGACGGTCGCCGAGTTGGGTCGAATAGAATTTTCCCGGTGCGACTTCGAGACATGGGTCAAAGCTGATCGCCCATTCGAGAATGTACCCCTTGCCACCCGGCTTCGGCTTGGCCGCGCAGTCCATGGCGTGGGTTTGAATCCAGCGCTGGTACGTCGTCCAGGCCTCCAGTTTCGACCGCGGTTCGCCTTCCATCAGGCCGGCCGTTGCTATCCCACCCAGCCGCGACTTCGTCAGATTACAAACCATCTGCCAACTCTGCCCGTTGCCGGCGGCGTTCTCCTCGGGCGAACTCCACTTGTTGGTGGCGTTCATCAGGATCTCCATCTCATCGCCGAACCACGGGAACCCCTCTCGCGTCAGTTCGTGGGCTTTGGGATTGTTGTCGGGCAGCCAACGCGGCGTATCGATTCCGTACAGCACGTCGTCCGTCACGTCGAAAGCGAAGTACAGCCGCTTGCCATCGTGCTTGACGTAGCCCTTCACGGCGAGATCCTTCGGGTCCGTCACCGGGGAGAAGGTGGAAATCCAACCCTTCACCCCCTCGAACGATGCGGCGTCAGCCCATTCCCCTCGCGTCAGTACCCCGTCCACTTGCGGGGTCTTCCCGGGGAACGCTTCCATCGTCTTGGGGTAATCCCCCGCCCAAGCCACGACCGTCACTGCGAGTAGGAGACTGAGCCGTATCATCGTTACGCTTCTTGGTTACCGCTTCTTGCGCGCCGGGGCCACCGACGTGAGCGCCCGCAACTCCATCCTCGCCTTGGCGGCGTTCTCATGGGACGGGAACTTCTTGATCAGGGCATCGAATTCGGTCCGCGCCTCGGCTTTAAAGCCGCTCTTCACGAGAGCGCGGCCTTTGAGTAGTAAGGCATCGGAGGTCTTGATGTTGTCCGGGTACGCTTCGAGCAGCTTGTCGAAAGCCGCGAGCGCCGCCGTGTAGTCGCCCCGCAAATACTCAATCTCCCCGATGTAGTACTGCACGTTCGGAGCGAGATCGGAGTTCCCAAAATACTGCAAATAGTCTTTGAACTGCGCGATCGCCAAATCCGCGTTGCCGGAAGTCCGGTCCCGCATCGCTGCGTTGTATAGCCCTTCAGAGGTGACACCCGCCGGCGGCCCGCTCGCTGTGGGCGCGGCACCCGGCGGCGGAGGCGGGGGCGCACTCAGCGTACGAATCGCTTGGCTGAGATCGGAAACCTGATTTTGCAGCTTCCCCAAACGCGAGGTCAGATCAGCCACAGACTCCCGCACTCCCGAGAAATCACTCGACAACTGGTCGACCTTCGAACCCAGACCGGCCACCGGCACCACCAGGTTCTTCTCCTGGTCCTTCAACTTGTCCCGCAAGCTCGCTTCGAGCACCGCCGTCGCCGTGTTAGCCTTGTTGGCGGCATCGAGCGTCTGCTGCAGCAACACCTGAATTGCCGCCATCTTCTCATCCTGCGAGCGCTGCAGCGACCGAACCTGATCCTGCATCTGCAGAATGTCCCGCTGCATCTCCAGAATTTCCTTCTTTTGCCCAAAAATCATGGGCACAGCCAGCAGCCCGAGCAGGGCAAAACGAGAGATAAGTTTCATAACTGGATCGTGAATAGGAAAACGGGGAAAACAACTACTGCGCTACGAAGTGCGACCGGCGATTCTTCGACCAGCAGCTTTCATCGCTTTCAGTACAAGTCGGCCGTTCCTTTCCGTAGGAGATCGTCCGGAGCCGGTCGGCGGAAACGCCCAGCTGCGTCAGGAAATCTTTCGTTGCGGTAGCGCGGCGATCGCCCAGGCCGAGGTTGTACTCAGCCGAGCCCCGCTCGTCGCAGTGGCCTTCAATCGTCAGGGTGTTGTTCGGGAACTTGCCGAAGATAGTCTTCAGCGCGTCCGCATTCTTGGTCAGGATCGCGCGGGAATCTTCCCGGATTTCGCTCTTGTCGTAGTCGAAATAAACGTCCTGAATGAGCTTCGAAATCATGGTGCCGAAGTCATCGGAAGGAGCGGGAGTGGCCGGAGGCGCGACCTGGGCCGGAGCCGTCACGTTCACCGTTACCGATTCCGTGCTGCTGCCGCCGGGAATACGCTACGGTTCCCGGTGGCCGAAACCGTACCGAGACCCTGGTTGATCGAGACGGAGTCAGCGCCCTTCACTTCCCACTTCAGAACGGAGGCCTGGCCCCGTTCAATGGCGGAAGGTTCTGCCGTGAAGAAAGCGATCATCGGCTTTTGCGCGACGGGCTTCGGTGCGACCGTCGGGGCAGCGGCTGCCGGAGGAGGTGGAACGCCCACCTTCTTTCGACAACCGGCCGCGAAAAACGAAAGAGTGAGTGCGAGTGCGAGTACACTGGCGCGTCTGGTGTTCATCCTAAAATTTGCCTCCTCAGTTCTGCTGCAATGCGGTTCTGTGTTGAAACTACGAAATCTCGGGCGCCGGATTATTTAGTCCAAACCGGCTTTTCATTCACCCCGGCAGAAGTTAACTGCCGAAGTTGTGTTCCGTCAGCGAGCATCGACCATATCTGCATCGACCCGCCGCGATTGGACGAAAAAACGAGATGCCGCCCGTCCGGCGCCCAAGTCGGATTTTCGTTCCGGCCGGCGCCCTGGGTGAGCTGCACGTATTCTCTCGTCGCTACATCCATTATGAAGATATTCCAATTGCCGGGTGAGTAGCCCCTGGTCCAAGCAAAGGCCATGTGAGAGCCCTGCGGATTCCATGAGGGATTGGAGGCCTCTCCCTCCCCGGTGGTCAAACGCGTAACGTCTGTACCATCAATATTCATTTTATATACTTGTTGGGGTCCGCCCGGCTCTACCTCAATAGACCGCGTGTTGGTCAACCGCTCCAGCTTGCTGCCGTCCGCGTTGGCCCGGTACAACTGAGCCCAGCCGCTCGCGGTGGACGAGTAGATAATCTGTTTCCCGTCCGGAGTAAACGCCGCGGTTGCGTTCATCGACGCCCGCTGGTTATAGAAGGGAATCTTCCGCCCGGTCTCCAGCGAATGCACGACAATCTGCGGTCCGCCCCCGGCAAAACTAGTGAATGCCAATCGGGTCCCGTCCGGTGAAACGTTCGGCATTGTGATCAGATTCTTATAAAAAGTGAACTGTTTCTGATTCGACCCGTCGTAGTCCATCACCCAGATCTCCTTCGATCCAGACCGGTTCGACACAAAATAGATCTTCGATCCCGCCAGACTCTCCACGCCAAACTGCCGCAAGATGTCCGTAGCGAACTCGTGCGCTACTTTCCGCGCGCCCTCTTCATCCAACGGCCCGTGATAAATCTTACCAATCACCTGGGCTCCGGAAACTTCGGGCTGCCGGACATTGAACAACCACCCAAATAGTACCATTTGGTTGTCCTGCTCCGCCGTGTAGCCGAACGCCAGGAAGTCGCTGCTCACCGGCGGCTCACTCCAATCAAGCAGCCACGGCGCCCGGGTCCGGTTGTTCGGATCGTACTGCAACGGCTTCCGGAAGTCTTCGGGCCGCTGCGGGACATTCAACGGGAACATGCTTTTCGGGGCCATTTTGAAGACGCCCGCCTGCTCGATATCGCGAAACAGCGTTTCGTTGAACGTGGCCGTAAAGTTGGCCGCTCGGCCCGCGCCCCGGAAATCCGGAATCGCAATTACCGCTTTTTGGCCGCCAACGATCCGGCCAAGGATATCGGCGCCCTGCTGCCCATATCCAGCCGACGCGGCCAAGGTCAAAAGACAAGGGAGAATAAAGTTCTTCATCGCTGTAGTTGAAATTGAAATTCTACGTTCGCTGATTCCCGCTCAAACTCCCGGGGCAACGGAGGAAAAGGGGAGGCTTCCTGTACCGCCCGTTGCGCCGAGTAGTCGAGTGGCATGATGCCGCTGCGTTGCGACACCTTGATGTTACGGACGCTGCCATCCCGCAAAATGTCGAAGGTCACCGAGACAAGATTTGCCGTCCGGATGTTGGGGTCAATATCATTCGTCCGCCATTTTTCGGCGATCCGCCGCTTGATCAGGTCCGCGTATGCCCCGAACCGCGACCCCAGCGGCGTTCCCGTTCCGATACCCACGCCGCCAGCGCCCGGCACGCCGAACATCGGGTTGGACATCGTCCGGCCCACGGTGGTCTTCAGCTCATTCGTCCGGTCCGGCTCCTTCGGCCGGTACCGGCTCTGCTCGGCCGCGACATCGGCGATCCGCCGCTTCTCCCGATCCGTTTTCAATGCGATCGCCTTCGGGTCTTCCTTCGGCGCCGTCTTCACCGGCTCCGGTTCCTTCTGCTTCACTTCCGATTCCGTCTCCGCCGCCACCGGATTCGGACGCGACTGCCGCACCATCAATGGAATCTTGCTGACGGGGGTAATCGCAAACCCGCCGCCCGGCAGCGCATTCGGATCGCCCCACGTCTCGCGCTGCAAGCTCGGCAGCAGCCCATAGCCGATCGCTACGCCGATCACTAAGGCGTGCAGCACAATGCTCTGCACGAGAGGAGCTGTCGTGTTCCGTTGCCGCGCCTCAATCATCGCTTCCTGCGTCCGGCTTCATCCACCGGCTGGGTCACCATCCGCACGTCCAGCTTGGCCTCGCCCAATTGCGAAACTACTTGCGCGATCGGGTCCCACGGCGTCGCTTTATCCGCGCGCACGTAGACCGCCTTCTGGCCGGGAAAGCGTTGCTTGATCACATCGCCCAGTTCATTGATATTCACGGCCTTCTCGTTCAGCTGCATCTCGCCTTCGCGGGTGATGGTCACCACCGGCAGATCCTCGGCCGACTGCCGCACCTGCTTCACCTTCGGCACGTCCACTTCGAGGCCGAACTCCATCACATGCGCCGTCAACATGAAGATAATCAGCAGCACCAGCACCACGTCCACCAGCGGGATGATGTTGATCTCGGCTAACGCCGACGTCGAACCGCGAAATCGCGATCCGCGCCCGCCCCGGCTTCCCATTGAAAATGCCATCGGTTAGCCCTCGTACGCGCGTTCCACCATATTGAGGAACTCAAGCGAAAAGTCCTCGAGCCGCGCGCCGATCTCGCGCACCGAAGCTCCAAAGTAGTTGTAGAAAATCGCCGCCGGAATTGCCGCCGCCAGCCCCGCCGCCGTCGCCACCAGGGCCGCCGCAATGCCCGGGCCCACGGCCCGCAGGCTCGCGCTGCCCGCCGAACTCAACGCCTGAAAGGCGTCAATGATACCCAGCACCGTGCCGAACAACCCGATAAACGGCGTGATCGCCGCAATCGTCGCGAGCCAGTTCAGGCTCGTTTCAAGGTCACTGATCTCCTGGCTGATCCCAATCTGCAGGCACCGCTCAATCGCCGTCCGGTTCGTCAGTTTTCCTTTGCCGCGCAGTTGCCGGTCCACTTCCGCCCATCCCGCGTCGAACACACCGACCACCGGCGCCGTCGGATACTGTTCGCAAGCCGCGGTAATCACGTTCACATCGGGAGCCTTGCGGAACGTCCGCAGAAACTTGCCGTTCTCATCGGTATCCTTGCGCAACCGGCCATACTTTTGGAAAACGATCGTCCAGGAGAACAAGGACGCGGCCACCAGCATCGCCAGCACGGCCAGCGAAATAGGATTGTCGGAGCTGATGATGCTCCACCAACTGGGCCCAGCCGGGGGCGCGACAGCGGTCAGGATTAAATTTACGATCAACAAAGTCTCCAGTCTTCCATTTTAGCGGGACGTTTCAGCCAAACAAAAAGTTTATCTCTTGTTTTTAGTTGCGCGTGTAAATCACCCGCCCGTCGAACACCGTCACGTCTACCCGCGTCTTGTGAATCTCGCCCGGCGGAATCCGGAACAGGTCCTGAGAAAGGATCACGAGATCGGCCAGCATGCCCGGCTTGATTTGGCCTTTCACGCCTTCCTCGAAGCTCGCATACGCGCCATTGACGGTATAGGCTCGCAGTGCCGTCTCGACGCTCACCCGCTGCGCCGGCAGCCAGCCTCCCGCCGGCAAACCGGTGATCGTCTGCCGGTTCACGGCGTTGTGGATGCCGCGGATCGGGTCCAGGCTGATCGACGCCGGCCAGTCGCTCGAAAACACGAGCCGCGCCCCGGCTTTTTCGAGACTCCGCCACGCGAACGAATTCGGTAGCCGCTTCGGGCCGATCGCATGGGACCACACCTCCACCGTCCCCGGGTCCGCGTGGATCGGCTCCATCGACGGCAGCACCCCCAGCCGCGCAAACCGCGCGATGTCAACGTCCGCGATCGTCTCAATGTGCTCAATCCGGAAGCGCGAATCCTTCACGCCGTTTACCTTCCGGGCATGCTCGTAGCCGTCGAGGGCCATCCGCACCGCCCGGTCGCCAATCGCGTGCGTGAAGATCTGCAAGCCCAGCTTGTCCGCCAACGCCACCGTCGCGTTGAACCGCGCCTGCGTCCAGGCGGCCTTGCCCGTTTCGCCCGGCTTGTTCGAGTACGGCTCCAGCATCGCCGCCGTATGGGACTCAATCACCCCGTCCATCATCAGTTTGATCGCCGCCACCCGCAGCCCCGGCCCCGGGTATTGTGCCTTCTTCGCCGCCCACTCGCGCAGCGTCGCCTCGTCGGTCAGCGGCCCCACGCTGGGCGCAATCGCCGTCCGCACCGTCAGAGTCCCGGCCTTCGCAAACAGTTCGAACAGCGAAATCGTCTCCTCGTCGCCGCTCGCGTTCTGCATGCTGGTGATCCCCAGACGCGCCAGCAGCGGCATCCCATCGGCCATCGCCTGCAGATTTCGCGCCCGGTCCGGCTGCGGCACAAACTTCCGCACCAGCCCCTGCGCGCCCTCTTTCAACGCGCCCGACGGCTCGCCCGACGCGTTTTTCACCACTTCGCCGAAGCCCCTATACTCGGTCGCCGACGTCACCCCAGCCACCTCGAGCGCCTTCGAATTCACCCACGCCGTGTGCCCGTCGTAGGCGCTGATAAACACCGGCCGATCCTTTACGACGGCATCCAGCCACTCCTTTACGGGCAGCTTGCCGCCGGGAAAGCACAAATACTCCCAGCCCCGCCCCGTCACCCAGCCTGTCCCCGGGTTCTTCGCGACGAAGTCCCCCACGGCCTTCTGAATCGTCTCGAGCGTGCAGATCCCCGTCAGGTCAATCTCCCGCAGCCCCAGCGCGCCGCCCAAAAAGTGCAGATGGGCATCGTTGAAGCCCGGCGTGACCAGCCGCCCCTTGGCGTCGATCAACGTCGCCCCCTCCGGCGTCGCGACCTCCTCCCCGCCCACGGCGACAATGCGCCCGTCCCGCATCACCACGGTCGATGCGAATGGCTTCGTTTCGTCACCTGTCCACACGCGTCCGTTCCGAATCACCAGATCCGCGCCAAAGGCCCCCAGCGCCGTGAGAAAGCAAACGAGGAATCGCATTTTCCCCAGTCTGCCAGATCCCGATGAATATACTAAGAAGATGTCTCCGGATGTCATGGCGAAATACGAGGTGGTCATCGGCCTCGAAGTGCACGCGCAGCTCAGCACGCGCACCAAAATCTTCTGCTCCTGCCCCACCAGCTTCGGCGCGCAGCCCAATTCGAACGTCTGCCCCGTCTGCCTCGGTCTGCCCGGCGCCCTGCCGGTGCTCAGCCGCGGCGCTGTCGAACTCGGAGCCAAAGGCGCCCTCGCCCTGAACTGCGCCGTGCAGCCGGAGTCCGTTTTTGCCCGCAAGAACTACTTCTACCCGGACCTCCCCAAGGGCTACCAGATCTCGCAATTCGATAAGCCCCTCGCCCTCGCCGGCCACCTCGACGTCCACGTCAACGGCGAGACCAAGCGCATCGGCATCACCCGCGTCCATATGGAAGACGACGCCGGCAAGTCCGTCCACGACGGGTTCAAGGACTCCGACCGCTTCACCTACGTCGACCTCAACCGCTCCGGCACCCCGCTTATCGAAATCGTCTCTGAACCCGATATCCGCAGCGCCGACGAGGCCGTCGAGTACTTCAACGAAGTACGCCAAGCCCTCGTCTTCGCCGAAGTCTCTGCCTGCGATATGGAGAAAGGCCACCTCCGCTGCGATGCCAACGTGTCGATGCGCCTCAAAGGCGCCGAGAAATTCGGCACCCGCGCCGAGGTCAAGAACCTCAACTCCTTCCGCTTCCTCAAACAGGCCATCGAATTCGAAATGGAGCGCCAGGTGGAGATCCTCGAGTCCGGCGGCCGCGTGATCCAAGAGACGCGCTTGTTCAGCCCCGACCTCGGCGAGACCATCTCCATGCGCTCGAAGGAAGAGGCGCACGACTACCGCTACTTCCCTGAACCCGACCTGATCCCCGTCCGCGTGAGTCCGGAATTTCTCGCGCAGTTGCAGGCCTCCATGCCGGAGCTGCCGCAAGCCCGACGCCCAAATCCTTACCTCGTCCCGCGAAACTGCCGACTACTTCGAGCGCGCTGCCCGCGCCTCCTCCGATCCCAAACAGGCCGCGAATTGGGTAATGGGCGACCTCGCCGGCCTGCTCAAGGCCGACGGCAAGGAGATCCCCGAATCGCCCATTCCGGCTGAGCATATTGGCGAACTCATCACGCTCATCACCAAGGGTGAACTCTCCGGCAAACTCGCCAAAGAGATCTTCCCGAAGATGTACGCCACCGGCGACTCGCCTTCGGTCATCGCCGAACGCGAAGGCCTCAAACAGATCAGCGACACCGGCGCTTTGGAAAAGATCGTGGACGAAATCATCGCCGCCAATCCGAAACAGGTCGAGCAATATAAGGGCGGAAAGACCACCGTCATCGGCTTCCTGGTCGGCCAAGTGATGAAGCAATCCCGCGGCCAGGCGAACCCGGGCACCGTCAACGCGATTCTCGCGGAAAAGCTGAAATAATCCCGCTCTTGGCATGAACATTTCCCGCCCGGATTGTCAGCCCTCTCCGCGTTACACTAACGAATTGTTGCTCACCGGAACTGATCGTCAGAGCGAAAACGCGGCCGCGATCGTTGGCCAAATAGCCCATGAACTCCGTCAGCCCCTCAGTGCGATGGAGGCCATCGTTTATTACCTCCAGCTGACCGTGACGGATGACCCCCGCACCCGCGCCCAGATTGAGAAACTGCGCCAATTGATCGAGCAATCCGGCTCCATTCTCTCCGACGCCGTCCACTACCTTCAGGCCGCGCCCGCCCGCCCGGAACATCGCGATTTGCACGAAGCGCTCGCCGAGTGCCTAAGCCGCCTCGCCAACCCCGATCAAAACCTAATCGAGCTCGATCTCGCCGATCCCTTCCCGCTCCTCAACTTCGACCTCACCCAGATGGACCACCTCCTGTCCACCGCGCTACGCTTCTGCCTCCGGGCCGGCCGCCGCGCGCAACCGGTTGAGGTCTCGACGCACGTCGAAGGCGCCTGCGCCGTGGTTAGCTTCTCGACGGCGGCTCCCCATTTCGACATCCCGACCCCCGAAGACCTCTTCACCCCGTTCGAAGACCATCCGGCGGCCGCCGCGGGGCTCGGCTTAGCCAGCATCCGCCGTATCGCCGAAGCGCACGGCGGCACGTGTCAGCTCACGGCGAATCCCGGCCACCGCGTCACGCTGCGCCTGGAGCTTCCGATCTAGCGCTTCGGCTCCGGCCGCGCCCACGGCGCCTTACCCGGCGGCGTTGCGGGCTGGAACCGCGCCCGAATCCGCGCCAGCGCCTTTAGTTGAATCTCGACGCCCTGTTCAAAGATGCCGCCTTCTTCTAGCAGCGTCTTCTGCAGCGCGGCGATGGGTACCACCTGCACGCTGACGCCGTTCTTGACGGCCAGCGCCGCCGCCACTCCCGCCGCATGGCCCAGAATCATGTACTGCGGCTCCATTCGCAGGCTCGAATACGCCACATGGCTCGCCGAAAAGCACACCGGCACCAGCAGGTTCTCCGCCTCTCCAGCTTTCGGCACCAGCACCCGGTAGGGAATCTGATAGGGCTGCACGGGTACCTCAACGTTCCCTTCGTTCACTACGAAGCCTTCCGGCGAGATATGCCGCTGCACGTTGTGCGAGTCGGAGTTGTAGCTGCCCATGCCAATTACGTCGGGCTTGGTCCGCTCGGTCTGCAGATCCTTCTGCGTGGCGACGAAGCCGCCCGTCATTCGCCGGGCTTCTCGGACATAGAGCTGATTCGGCCAGTGGCCGGTATCCACAAACTCATCCTTCGCCAGCCCCCACTCCCGCGCCTCAGCCTGCAGCGCCGCCGGCACGCGCGGATCATTCGCCAGGAAGTAGTAGAAGCCCTGCTGGTAGTCGACATGCTCCTGCCAGATTCGTGCCCGCACGGCGTAGCTCCCTTCCGGGTACGCATAGTTCTTCCCGATGTAGTCCGTCGAGAAGCCGCCACGATTGTTCAGGTCCGCCTTGCCGTTGGGGATAATACGAATCAGCCCCACTTCATTCATCGTCAACGCCCGGCCCATGAATCCCGTCATGGCCGTCAAGTATCGCGCCAGCAATTCGTACCGCGCCGGATCGTAGTTCGCCGGCTTCGGCCACGGCACCCGATTCGCCGCCACCTTCGTCGCGATCACCCGGAAGTTATAAGCCTGAATCTTCTTGTCGCCGCTCCCCGGTTCGCCCCGTGGCTCGGCCGACACTTCCGGCAGCAGCTTCCCATTCGCGTCCCGCGCCGGAATGTCCACGGCGAAATTGTGGTTCCGCGTATGCGCCAACACCCCGGCCAACGACTCGCCATAGTCCTTCTGCCCTTCGCGCCCGTAGGTATACGAAACGCCCGCCTGCGCCATCAAGTCGCCCTCGTAGCTGCAATCGGCAAACACCTTGCCGCGGAACCGGGCGCCGTTCTCCATCGTCACTTCGGCCACCCGCGTCCCCTGCTTCCGAACGCCCGTCTTCTCCATAAGCCGATGCTGAAAGAGCACGGTCACCTTGGCATCCGCCAGCATCTCCCGCATCACCTTCTCCGCGGCGCCCGGCTCCGGCATCCAGGCCACCTGCTGCAGATGGCGATCCATCTCGTAGTGCTTCCCCATGCGCCAATAGAACTCGAGCGCCATCCCGCCAATCACTTCGCCCTTGCCCATGTCGGTGCCGGACAAGCCGCCCGTCACGATGCCGCCCACATGGTTCCCGGGCTCGAGTAGCACAGTCTTCAAGCCATGCCGCGCCCCCGATACAGCTGTCATCACGCCGCCGGCCGTCCCCCCGTAAACCACCAGGTCGAACTCCTGCGCCGCCAAGCCCAGCGCCAGCGCCAATCCCAACAAGCCTACTTTCCGCATAGTTCCTCCACACGCATCCGTAACTCTTTCACTTCGGCCTTCAACTCGCCAATCCGCGCCACGTTCGCCAACTGCGTCAGATACTCCTTCAACGGCCGTGCCGGCGTCCCCCACACGACTTGATTCCCGTGCACAATCTTCGACGTCAACACCCCGCACCCACTCCCCCGCACGGCCTTCGATTCAATCCGCGCCTTATCGCCAATGCCCGCCTGCCCGCCGATCACGGCATAGTCCTCCACCACCACGCCGCCCGATAAGCCCGTCTGCCTGGCAGTTATGCGCAATATGCACCATGTTGTCGAGCTTCACGCCATTCCCAATCCGCGTCACCCCCAGCGCCGCGCGATCAATGCAAGCGTTCGCGCCCAACTCAAAGTCATCGCCAATCTCCACGCGCCCCACCTGCGGGAACTTCTGATAGCGCCCTTCGTGCATCACAAAGCCGAACCCATCGGCCCCAATCACGCACCCCGAATGCAGCACGGCCCGCGCCCCAATCGTCACCCCGTCATAGATTGTCACCCGCGCATGCAACAGCGCGTTCGGCCCAATCGTCACCCCCGCGCCCACCGCGCACCCGGCCCCAATCTCGCTCCCCGCGCCAATCTTCGTCCCCGCGCCGATGCTCGCCTGCGGTCCCACGCTCACCCCGTCGCCCAGCTCGACGCCCTCGCCCAGCACCGCCGTCGGATGCACCCCGGCCGCCGCCCGCCGTCGCGGATACAGCGCCATTAGGCACCGGGCAAACGCCCCCCGCGGCTGCGGCACATAGATCCGCGTGTCGCCCAACTCCATCCCCGGCGCTACCAGCAGGCAGCCGGCCTTCGTCGTCTCGGCAGCCTTCGCCCCCTTGGCGTTGCCCACGAAGCTCAGCTCCGCCGCCCCGGCCTCTTCCAGCGGCGCCGCCCCCGTAATGTCGCGTTCGCCCTCTCCCGCCCACTCGGCGCCCAGCATTGCTGCAATTTCCCGTACTTTCATAGCTCGAACGTTATGATAACGTTCAATGGCCATCGATCCCTCGGCGCGCGTCGCCCCCACCGCCCGCGTCCATCCCGAAGCCCACATCGGGCCCCACACCGTCATCGGCGATTTCTGCCTCATCGAGTCCGATGTCTCGATCGGCGCCCACTGCCTCATCGAGCCCTACGTCTTCATCAAACGCTGGACCACCCTCGGCGACCACAACGAAATCTCGGCCCACACCGTTCTCGGCACCGACCCGCTCGACCGCGCCTTCACCGGCGAACGCTCCTACCTCACCATCGGCCATCACAATAAGATCCGCGAACACTACACCATCTCCCGCGGCACCAAACCCGAATCCATCACCACCATCGGCGACCACAACTACGTCATGACCTCCGGCCACATCGCCCACAACGCGACCATCGGCTCCCACTGCACCATCGCCAGTTGCGCCCTCATCGCCGGCTATGTCACCGTCGAAGACCGCGCCTTCATCTCCGGCGGCGTCGGCATCCATCAGTATTCCAAGATCGGCCGCCTCGCCATGATCGGCGGCAACATCCGCGTCAACCTCGACGCCCCGCCCTACTTCCTCTACTCGGAATTCAACATCGCCCCCCGCGGCCTGAACCTCGTCGGCCTCCGCCGCGCCGGCTTTACGGTGGCCGATATCGCCCCGCTCAAACAGGCCTATCGCCTCCTCTACCGCTCCGGCCTCAAGCTCGCCGACGCCCTCGCCCGCATCGAAACCGAACTGCCCGGAGAACACACCCAGCACCTCGTCGACTTCATCCGCTCCTCCAAGCGCGGCATCGCTCGCGAGGGCCGCCCCGGTGATACAGTGAGCTAGTTGCGCAGCATTCTCCTCCTTCTCACCCTCTGCTCCTGGGCCCTAGCGCAGGAGATCAGCCTGCCCGAAGCCGTCAAGCAAGCCACCGCCAAGTACCCCTCGGTGCAGGTCTCGCTCGACCAGGTTTCGGAAGCCGCGGCCGGCATCAACCTCGCCCGTCTCGCCTATCTCCCCCGCGCCGAAATGCTCGGGCAAATCAACCGCGCCACCGCCAATAACGTCTTCGGCCTCCTGCTCCCGCAAACCGTCGTCTCGCCCATCTCCGGCCCGCTGCTCCCCACCGGCGCCGCCTTCGCGAACGTCTGGGGCACCGCCGTCGGCGTGATGATCAACTGGGAGCCCTTCGACTTCGGCCGCCGTCAATCGGAAGTCGCCTCCGCCGCCGCCAGCAAGACCCGCGCCGAAGCCGCCGTCGCCCGCACCGAACTCGAAGTGGCCACGGCCACCGCCGACGCTTACCTCACGGTCCTCGCCGCCCAGCAGACCGTCCTCTCCGCCCAAGCCGCCGTCACCCGCTCGCAGGAACTCGTCCGCCTCACCGAAGCCCTCGTCAAGGCCGACCTCCGTCCCGGCGCCGACCTCTCCCGCATCCAGTCCGAAGTGCTCCTCGCCCAGGCCCAGGTCGTCCGCGCGGAGCAAACCGCCGCCACCGCCCGCGCCACGCTCGTGCAATTCACCGGCCCGGCCACGCCCATCCACTCCTTCCGCGCCCTACCCCCGGCCACCCCGCCAACCGGCATCGCGACGGCCCATCCCATCCTCCGCGAACAGCAAGCCACCATTGACGAAATCAAGTCCCGCCAAACGGTGATCGATAAAAGCTGGTACCCCCGCCTGAACACCCAGGCCAACGTCTTCGGCCGCGGCTCCGGCACCAATCTCGAAGGCCCCTTCCCCGGCGGCGCCGCCGGCCTCGGCCCCAACACCGGCAACTGGGCCATCGGGGCCACCGTCACCTTCCCGCTGCTCGAATACAAAACCCTCCGCGCCCGCCGACAAATCGAACAGCAGCGCATCGCCCGCGAGTCTTCCCGCAATGCGCTGCTCGAACGCGAACTCGCTGCCGCCCTCGACCGCGCCCAAATCGCCGTCGCCACCGCCCGCAACCTCGCCACCATCACCCCGCAGCAGGTCACGCTCCTCCGCCAAACCCTCGACCAGACCACCGCCCGCTACCGTGCCGGCCTCGCCAACCTCACCGAAGTCACCGACACCCAACGCCTGCTCACGCAGTCCGAAATCGACCACGCCCTCGCCGTGCTCAACGTCTGGCGAGCCGAACTCGCTCTCGCCGCCACCCAAGGCGATCTCGCCCCCTTCCTGAGCAAGGTGCCCTAAACCGATGCGCCTCGTCCTCTTCGCCCTCCGTCGCCCGGTCACCATCCTCGTCGCCGTCCTGGCCATCGTCCTCTCTTCGTGGCTCGCCAGCCGGCGCATCGCCGTCGATATCTTTCCCGAAATCGGCCAGCCTGCCATCTTCGTCGCGCAGCCCTATGGCGGCATGGATCCCTCCCAAATGGAGGGCTACCTCACTTACTACTACGAGTATCACTTCCTCTACATCGCGGGCATTGAACACGTCGAGTCGAAAAACATTCAGGGCGCGTCCCTGATGAAGCTCTACTTCCACCCCGGCACCGACATGGCCCAAGCCATGGCCCAGGTCATCGGCTACGTCACCCGCTCCCGCGCCTTCATGCCCCCTGGCGTAGTCGGACCGTTCATTACGCGCTTCGATGGCGGCTCGGTCCCCGTAGGCCAGCTGATTTTCTCAAGCCCCACCCGGCCCCCCAGCGAGATGCAGGACATCGCGCTTAATCGCGTCCGCCCGCTCTTCGCCACGCTCCCCGGCGTCTCCGCCCCGCCCCCGTTCGGCGGCAACCAGCGCACCATCGTTGTCCGGCTAGATCCCGACAAACTCCGCAGCTATCGCATCTCCCCGGAAGAAGCCATCGCCGCCGTCAATAAAGCCTCCAGCGTCCAACCCGCCGGCAACATCCGCATCGGCGACCTCAACAATTTCGCCACGTCCAATGCCGCCCTCGGCGCCAACCTGCCCGAGCTGATGGATGCCCCCGTGCGCCCCGGCGAAAGCCCGCCGGTCTTTCTTCGCGATATCGGCGTCGTCGAGAACGGCACCGACATCCTTACCGCCTACGCCCACGTCAACGGCAAGCGCACGGTCTACATGCAGATCACCAAGCGCTCCGACGCCTCCACGCTCGATGTCGTCAAAGCGGTCCGTGCCAATCTGCCCGCCTTCAAAGCCGTCTGCCCGGAAGATGTCGATGTCCGCGTCGAGTTCGATCAGTCCACCGTCGTCACGCAGTCCTTACGCAGTCTCGCCAACGAAGCCGTCCTGGGCGCCGTGCTCACCGGCCTCATGGTCCTGCTCTTCCTCCGCGACTGGCGCAGCAGCCTAATCGTCATCACGACAATTCCCGTCGCCCTGCTCACTGCCCTCGTCGGCCTCTGGGCGCTCGGCCAGACGATCAACATCATGACCCTCGGTGGCCTCGCCCTCGCCGTCGGCGTGCTCGTCGACGAGGCGACCGTCGAAGTCGAAAACATCCACGCGCACATGGCCGGCGGCCTCGCCCGCGTGCAGAGCGTGCTGGAGGCTTGCCAGAAGACGGCCATGGCCCGCCTGCTCTCCATGCTCACCATCCTCGCCGTCTTCGCCCCGGCGCTCTTCATGACCGGCGTGGGCCGTCAACTCTTCGTCCCGCTCTCGCTCGCGGTGGCCCTCGCCATGGCCGCCAGCTATCTCCTGTCGAGCACCTTGGTGCCCGTGTTGGCTGCCAAGTTCGTCCGGCCCGCTGCCCACCGCCCTCGCCAAGCGCTCTATAGCAATTTGCTCAGCGCCCTCCTGCCCCTCCGCTGGGTCGTCGCCCCGCTCTATCTCCTCATCACCTTCGGCCTGCTCTTCGCTCTCGTGCCCCGCCTCGGCACCGAACTCTTCCCCACCGCTGACGCCGGTCAATTCAAGCTCCGCCTCCGGGCCGCCACCGGCACCCGTATCGAACGCACCGAAGAGTACGCCCTGCAGGCGCTAAAGCTGATTCAGCGTGAAGTCCCCGTCGAAATCAGCTCCGCCTTCATCGGCGTCCAACCCGCCAGCTACCCTATCAACACCATCTTCCTCTGGACCTCCGGCCCGCACGAAGCCGTCTTCCAGGTCGCCCTCAAGCCGGAAGCCACGCTCCGCGGCGAACCCCTCCGCGAGCGCCTCCGCGCGGTCTTCGCGAAAGAACTTCCCCAGGTCCAGATGTCCTTCGAAGCCGGCGACATCGTCAGCGACGTCATGTCCTTCGGCTCGCCCACCCCTGTCGAAGTAGCTATCCAGGGCCCTGCCCTGCCCGCCAACCGCGCCCACGCCGAAAAGGTCATGGCCGAACTGCGCAAGCTCCCCGCCCTGCGCGATCTCCAGTTCGCTCAACCCCTCGACTACCCCACCGTCGACGTCCAGATCGATCGCGAACGCGCTGGCCAGTACGGCCTCACCATGGCCAACGTCGCGCGATCGCTCGTCGCCGCCACCTCCAGCTCCCGCTTCGTCGACCCCAACTACTGGCGCGATCCCAACTCCGGCAACGCCTTCCAGATCCAAGTCGAAATCCCGCAGCATCGCATGGCATCCATCAGCGATCTCGCCGACCTCCCCGTGATGCAAAACCGCGAGGCCCGCCCCACCCTCGGCGACGTCGCCACCATCAAGCCCGGCAAGACCTACGGCCTCGTCGAGCGCTACAACATGCAGCGCGTCGTCTCCATCACCGCCAACCTGCACAACGTCCCCCTCGGCGTCGCCGAAAAGCAGATTCGCGAAGCCATCAAGAAAGCGGGCGACCCCGCCCGCGGCGTCACCGTCAATGTCCGTGGCCAGGTCCCGGCGCTGACCTCCACGCTCGACGGTCTCCGCCTCGGCCTCGCCATCGCCATCGCAGCCATCTTCCTGCTGCTCACGGCCAATTTCCAAAGCGTCCGCCTCGCCCTTGTCGTGCTCTCCACGGTGCCCGCCGTCCTCTCCGGCGTCGTGCTCGCCCTGCTGTTCACCGGCACCACGCTGAACATCCAAAGCTTCATGGGCGCCATCATGGCCACGGGCATCGCCGTCGCCAACTCCATCTTGCTCGTCACCTTCGCCGAGCTCGCCCGCAAATCCGGCGGCTCCATCACGGAAGCCGCCGCCGCCCGGCTCCGCGCCGTGCTGATGACGGCCTTCGCCATGATGGCCGGCATGGCGCCCATCGCGCTCGGCGCGGAGCAGACCGCCCCGCTCGGCCGCGCTGTCCTCGGCGGGCTCGCGCTCGCCACGGTTGCCACGCTGACTGTCGTGCCGCTCTTCTATCAAATCCTCCAACCTAAAAACGCCAGCGACGCGTCGCTGTTACCCCATGAAGACAATCTTTAGCCTCGCCCTCCTCTGCGCCGCAGGCCTGCTCGCCCAGGAGACCGTCGCCGTCGTCGTTCAGCCGCTCGACCGCAAGCTCCGCCTGCCTGCCGAGATCCTGCCCTATCAAGCCGTCGATCTCCACGCCCGCGTCCCCGGCTTCGTCGAGAAGGTCGAGGTCGACCGCGGCAGCGTAGTCCGCAAAGGGCAGTTGCTCATCGAACTCGTCGCCCCCGAACTCTGGGCCCAACTCGCCGAAGTGGAAGCCAAGGCCGTCGCCGTCGAAAGCCAACGCGCCGAAGCCGAAGCCCGCCTCGCCAGTCAAGAAGCGGTGCTCGAACGCCTAAAGCAAGCCTCCACCACGGCCGGCGCCGTCGCTGGCATTGAAGTCATCCAGACGCAGAAAGCGGCCGACGCCTTGAAGTCGCAAATCACGAGCATCCAAAGCCAAGCCCGCGCCACCCGCGCCTCCGCCGATGCCATCTCCCAACTGATCGGCTACCTCAAGATCACTGCCCCGTTCGACGGCGTCATTACGGCCCGCCTCGTCCACCCCGGTGCCTTAGCCAACGGCCCGCTGCTCCGCCTCGAACAGGTCAACCGCCTCCGTGTCGTCGTCGCGCTGCCGGAGTCCGAAGTGGCCACCATGGTCCCCGGCGCCAACGTGCCGTTCACCATTGCTGGCGGCCTCACCGGCAGCGGCGTCATCACCCGCATCGCCCGTTCGCTTGATCCGAAAACCCGCACCATGCCCGTGGAACTCGAAGTGGCCAACCCCACCGGCAAGCTCAGCCCCGGCATGTACGCTGAAGCCACGTGGCCTGCCCGTCGCGCCAAGCCGTCCATTCTTGTGCCGCCCACCGCCGTCGTCACCACCACGGAGAAGGTCTTCGTCATCCGCAACAACAACGGCCAGGCCGAGCACGTCCCCGTGGCCAAAGGCGCTCCCGCCGGCGACCTGCTCGAAGTCTTCGGCGCCCTCAGCGCCGGCGACAAAATCCTGCGCCGCGCCACGGACGAGATTCGCCCCGGCACCGTCATCAAATAAAAACCATGAGCCGTTTCCCTTCTGGCTGACGAGTAATTCGGCAGGAGACTCACATGGCTGAAACCACAAAACTCTTTCTACGCGGCCCCGCAATCCCGCCACTTTCGATGGTCTATCAGAAGATAGAAGGCATCGTCGGGAACCCCTCAATGCCCTTTCTGAAACAGGCCGCCGGAGCCACCGCCGTCTTCATCATTCCGCTCACCGGTGGTGCCTTGGCCGGCATGCAGCAGCTCGTCTCCCTGCAGGGAACCGAAACCGTCTGCTTCACTTCCATGGGACGCGAAGATTCCATCGACTGGCTTTCTTACACGCGGTCTACCAAGGTGCTGGATGTCTCGCAGATCGGCGGGAAAGCACTGTTGAAACTCCAACTGGTTTAGCCTACAAATCCATCTGCGTCCCAATCTCCACCACATGCCGGTGCGGCAGGCCGAAGAAGCGGTCCGCCGCCACCGCGTTCTTCTGCAACAGCATGAAGATGGTTTCGGCCACCGCGCCCATATGTCCTTTGCGGGAAGCCACAAAGTTCTCCCGCCCGAGATAGTACGTCACGTCCGGATAGGCAAAGGGAATGCTGGCGCTCTTCACCGCAGCCTCAAGCACTGGAACCACGTTGGGCTCTTCCATAAACCCAAAGCGAACGACGACGCGGTAAAACCCATCTTCAAGCGCCATCACGGAGTACCGCTGCTCCTCGGCCACCACCGGGTCATCCGCCACTTGGACGGTTAACAGGACCACCGTCTCCTGTAGCGCCCGGCTCCGCTCCACATGGTGCACCAACACCGGCGGCAGCATATCCGCGCTCGACGCCATGAACACCGCCGTCCCCGGCACCCGCGCCGCTAACCGCGCCCGGTAGCGGCTCTCGGCCGATTCCTTCGTCGGGAAGCGCCTCCGGTAGCGATACGCCATCAGCGTCCGGCCCCGGTTCCAGATGACCATCACTACGAGCACCGCCGCGCCAATCAGCACCGGCACCCAGCCGCCATCGAGAAACTTGCCCAGGTTGGCGCCCAGGAACGGGAGATCGACCACCAGGAACAGCGCCAGCAAACCTGCGGCCTGCGCGAGCGGCCATTTCCAGCGATGGCGGATCACCAGGAAGTACATCACCGACGTGATCACCATCGTCCCGGTCACCGCAATTCCATACGCCGCGGCCAACCGTGACGACGCTCCGAAGCTGACCACCAACGCCAGGCATCCAATGGCCAGCAGATAGTTCACCTGCGGAATGTAGATCTGGCCCTCCATCTGATGCGCCGTATGGCACACCTGCACCCGCGGGAAGAAACCCAACTGCATCGCCTGCCGCGTCAACGAAAACGCTCCGGAAATCAAAGCCTGCGAGGCGATAATCGCCGCCATGCTCGAAAGCACGACTAGGGCATACGTCGCCCATCCGGCCGGCACCATATCGAAGAACGGATTGTCCATCGACCGGGGTTCGCGCAACGCATGGGCGCCCTGGCCGAAGTAGGCCAGCAGCAGCGCGGGCATCACGAAACCCAGCCAGACGGCCCGGATGGGCTTGATCCCGAAGTGACCCATATCGGCGTAAAGCGCCTCGCCACCGGTCACGGCCAGTACTACGGACGCCAGAATATGAAGTCCGGAAAAACCGTGATGCGCAAAATAGTTGATCGCGTGGTGCGGCAACATCGCCCCCAGAATCTCGGGGTTGTACGAGATATGGTACGCCCCCAGTCCACCGAGCGTCAGAAACCAAACAATCATCACCGGCCCGAACAGCTTGCCGACCGTGCCCGTGCCCCGGCTTTGGATCGCGAAGAGGCCCACCAGAATCACGCAACTGATGGGCACCACCGCCGCACCAAAGCGCGCATCGGCCACAGCCAACCCCTCGACGGCGCCCAACACCGAAATCGCCGGAGTAATAATCCCGTCCCCATACAGCAACGCCGCCCCCACCACCGCGAACAGCGCCACGGCCGAAATCCGTCCGGGCTTGGCCCCGCGCATCGCCTCCGGCACTAAAGCCAGCAGCGCGAAGATCCCTCCCTCGCCCTTGTTCTCAGCCTTCATGATGAAGGTCAGATACTTCATCGTCACCACGAGCGCGAGCGCCCAAAAAATCAAAGACAGAATTCCGTAAAGGTCCGCCTGTGTGGCATTGTGGTGACCCGCCGCATGCAGGCACTCCTTCAGCGTATACAGGGGGCTGGTTCCAATGTCGCCAAAGACGACGCCGAGGGCGCCCAAGGCCAGTCCCTTGAAACTTGCCTTGTGACTGTGTGATTCGGACATTCACTCAGGGTACCCCGATCCAGCCGCAATCAATGGGATATGATCGAAATCCTTTCCCCATGCGCACCGCTCTCCTCCTCCTCGCCGCCTGCGCTCTGCATGCCCAGAACGCTACAAAAACCGGCCGGTTCCACGTCGAACACCCCACCCTTCTCAACCTGGGTTTTGAGTGGGCGATCGAAGGCGACGAGAACCGCAATGCCGTTGTCGATGTCCGTTTCCGCAAGGCCGGAACCACTGCATGGCGCCCCGCCCTGCCCCTGCTCCGCATCGGCGGCGAACGCCCCCACCGTGACCGCGAAAGCATGACGTACACCGTCCCCCATGGATTCGCCGGCAGCATTCTCAACCTCGAACCCGCCACCAGCTACGAGTGCGAATTCACCCTCCGCGACCCCGACGGCGTCACCGGCCAAGCCCTTCAGAAGGTCACCGTCTCCACCCGCTCCGAGCCCCAACCCTACGCCGGCGGCCGCGTCCTCCACGTCTATCCCGCCGACCACGAAGGCCCGAAGATTGAGCCCAGCTACATCGGCTTCAAAGCCGCCTACTACGGCGAAGGCCGCGGCGACTGGACCTCTGTCCGCATGACCAAGGCCCAGCCCGGCGACACCATCCTCATCCACGCCGGCCTCTATCGCCCCGACCGCCTCAACTACGTCGACCCGCTCAGCGCCCCGTTCGCCGGCTACTGGCCGCTCTCGCTCAAAGGCACCGCCGAAAAGCCCATCACCATCAAGGGCGCCGGCGACGGCGAAGCCATCTTCGACGGCGCCGGCAACCATAAACTCTTCGACGTCCAAGCCACCCACCATCACATCTTCGAAGGCCTCACCTTCCGCAACACCGAAGTCGCCCTCTTCGCCGGCGATAAGGAAGTGATGGGCGCCGTCGCCCTCACCGTCCGCAACTGCCGGTTTGAAGATATCGGCGCCGGGGTATGGACCGAGAACGCCGGCTCCCGCGACTTCTTCATCTCCGACAACCTCTTCCTCGGCCGCGAGGATCAGATGCGCCTCATCGGCTGGAACCAGGCCGGCTCTCGCGCCGCCGGCATCTATCCCTCACACCAACTCCGCAGCTTCTTCGCCGTCAAGGTCTATGGCCCCGGCCATGTCATCGCGCACAACTCCATCGCCTATTTCCACGACGCCATCTGCATCTCCACCTACGGCCCGCCCGAAGACGACCTCGACCGCCAGCCCTCCTCCATCGACATCTACAACAACGACATCCACCTATCGAACGACGACTTTGTCGAGTCCGACGGCGGCGTCCACAACATTCGCATCTACCAGAATCGCGGCGTGAACGCGGCACACAATGGCTACAGCGCGCAGCCCATGTTCGGCGGCCCGGTCTACTTCTTCCGCAACATCGCCTACAACATCCCCAACGGCGGCGCCTTCAAGCTCAGCGCCTCCCCTGCCGGCATCATCGCTTATCACAACACGATGATTGCCGAACAGGCCGCCCGCGATCCCTATACCAACGCCCACTTCCGCAACAATCTCTTTCTCGGCCGCGACATGCCCAACAAGGGCATCATGAACTGGGCCTTCGGCTCGGCCCAGTACAGCTCCGACTACAACGGCTACCGTCCCAATCGCAATGTCGCCAAGCAGTACAGTTGGCTGGCGCCCCCCGCCACCACCTGGAAGGACTTCGCGACGCTAGCCGAAATGAAGCAAGCGACTGGTCAGGAGGCGCACGGCATCGAAGTCGACTACGACAGCTTCGAAGGCCTCGCCGCGCCGGACTTCAATCGCCGCTATCACGTCTATCACGCTATGGATCTCAACTTCCGCCTCAAGACCGGCGCCAAGGCCATCGACGCGGGGCAGGTCCTCCCCACCATCAACGACGGCTACAGCGGAAAGGCCCCCGACCTCGGCGCCCTCGAAGCCGGTCAACCTGAACCCCACTACGGCCCCCGTTGGCTCAACTGGAAACCTTTCTATCGATGAGCGCGAAATCGAAATTCCGCACCGCTGCCAAGTGGTTTGCCGGCGCCGCCGCCATCGGCGCCGCGGTCTACGGCGCGCAGGCCGGTACGGCGTGGCTTCGCTACGGCAAACCCAACCGGCAGGACGAGGACCTGATCCTCAATGCTCTGCTACCCGGCTACGAGATCGTCGAGCGCCACAGCATCGGCGTCGGCGCCCCGTCCCCCATCACCTTCGCGGCGGCCTGCGAAATTGACCTCGAGGACTCCCGCCTCACCCGCGCCATCTTTCGCACCCGGGAGCGGCTCCTCGGCACCGCTCCGGCAGCCCAACCGCTCCCACGCGGCATCCTCGCGCAAACCAAGGCTCTCGGCTGGTCCGTGCTCGCCGAAGTCCCCGGCCACGAAATCGTCATGGGCGCCGTCACCCAACCCTGGCTGGCCGATGTCGTCTTCCGCGGCCTTCCCCTCGACGACTTTCTCGCCTTCGACGATCCTGATTTCGTCAAGATCGCCTGGACCCTCCGCGCCGACCGCGTCACGGCCTCGACGTCCATCTTCCGCACCGAAACCCGCGCGCTCGCCTGCGGCCCCGCGGCCCGGGCGAAGTTCCGCCGCTACTGGTCACTCGTCTCCCCAGGCATCGCGCTCATCCGCTTGGCCTTGCTGCATCCCGTCAAGCGCGAAGCCGAACGCCGGTACTGGGAACCGGTAAAATAGAGCGCCCATGGTGCTCACCCTTCTGTTTTGGCTCGTCGTCCTGCTCAATCTCGCGGTCATCGGTTTCTGGTTCGTTCTCGCCCTTGCCGCCGCCGCCAGCTCCCACACCGACCCGCTGCAGGTAGTTGGCATCGCCCTTCTCCCGGTGCTTCTCCTCGCGGTGCTGGCCTTCGTCTTCCACCGCTCCACCGCCCCCCTCTGGCGCATCGCCGCCACGCTGCTCGCCGCCGCCCCCGCCCTCTGGTTCACCGTTACCCTGGTTGTCGACAAAGCGCAGATCGCCGCCGTCTCCGACTCCTCCGGCCAACTCACCTTCTTCCCCGCCGGCCCGGCCCGTGACCTCGCTCTCGCCATTCAGAAAAACGACGCCGCCGCCGTCGCCGCCCAGCTACCCCAAGTAAAGGTGAACGAGCCCGGCTACGGAGGGATGACTCTTCTGACCCTCGCCATGCGCCAGCTCCGCACTCGGCCAAAGGAACACGAAATCCTCCGCCTCCTCCTCAAGGCTGGCGCCAACCCGAACGCGGCCCCGGGCAATCTTGATAGCCTTCCGTTGGCCACGGCCCTGCAGCTCAGCGCCAAAACGGGCCTGGAGCCGGTGACGCTCCTCCTTGCCGCCGGCGCAAATCCAAATGCCCTCGGCGCCTTTGGCACCCCGGCATACTTCAACGCCATCGGACCAGCAGACGAGTCTCCCGATCTTCTGCTGGCGCTCCTCGAGCGCGGCGCCGATATCAACGCCAAGGACAAGCAGGGCCACTCCGCGCTCCATCGCGCCGCCACCCTCCCCAACTGGAAAGCCACCCTGCTCCTGCTGCAGCGTGGTGCAGATAGGACGCAAGTCCGCTCCTTTCAAGGCCAAAGCTTGCAGGAGATGGTCACCGCCCGCCAGGCTTCCCATCCGGGCGAACCCGGGCTCGCCGAGGTCGCGGCGTTCCTGCTAAAGTAGCGCCATGCTCGGCTCATGCCCCGCCATCGCCTTCACCCTCACTACGGACCCGGCTCGCGCCAAAAACTTCTACGCCAACACCCTCGGACTGCAGTTCGTTAGTCAAGACGATTTCGCTCTCGTCTTCAACGCCCACGGAACCACCCTGCGTGTCTCCATGGCACCAACTCATACCCCCGCCGAACATCCGGTACTCGGCTGGCAGGTCGCTGACATCGCCGCCACCGTCACCCAGCTGGGCGAGGCTGGAGTAACCTTCGAACGCTACGCCTTTCTCCCTCAGGACGAGCTCGGCATCTGGACCTCGCCAGACGGCGCCGCTAAAGTCGCCTTCTTCAAGGATCCCGACGGCAACGTTCTCAGCCTCACCCAAAGCTAAGCCGATGCCCCTCGTTCGTTCCTCCTTGCGGGCGGACCTCGAACAACTCGGCGTTTCGCCCGGCAGCCTGGTTATGGTCCATGCCAGCCTTCGCTCGATTGGTCCGGTCATCGGAGGCGCCAACGTTGTGGTGCAGTCTCTCCTCGACGCCCTGGGCCCCACCGGCACCCTCGCCGCCTATCTCGACTTCGAGCCCTTCTTCGAGGAAGAGGACGAAATCGAGATCCCCGTGTTTGATAAACGCATCGCCCACGCGGCCCGCGACCATGGCGTCCTGCATGAGACCATTCGCAACTGGCCCGGCGCTCTTCGCAGTGACCACCCCGACGCCGGGGTCGGCGCCATCGGCCCCCTCGCCAACTGGATCACCGCAGACCATCCCTTCCAGTACGGGTATGGCCCCGGCACGCCGTTCGAACGGATCCTTGAAGCCAACGGCAGCATTCTCCTGCTCGGCGCTCCCCTCGACACGATTACGCTGCTGCACTACGCCGAGCATCAAGCCCGTATTCCCAACAAGCGCATCGTGCGCTATCGGCGGCTCATGCCGGCCCCGGCCGGACCGCAGTGGATCGACTTTGAAGAGTTCGATACCTCTGAGCCCGTGAACAGCGAACTGCCGGAGAACGTCTTCGAACAGATCGCGTCGGCGTTCCTTGCGACTGGTGAGGGCAGCACCGGCCTCGTTGGCGCCGCCCCTTCCTACTTGATCCCTGGCCCGGCTCTCGTCCAGTTCGGGATCGACTGGTTGGAACGATACTTTGCGGAACCCTCAGGGCGCGACGCAGAGCGGAACTCCCTCTGAGCCCAATCCTGTCGTCACCATCAGCAGCGCATTCGACCGAATCTCCCCGCCACACGGCAGCACCGGCCGGATCGTCGGCGGCACCACAATGTTCAATTGGTAGGTCCCGATGTAGCCCGGCGCCAGCCCGGCATAGCGGATCTCATCGCCCCGGTGCCGGCTGGCTTCGGCGTCCAGAAAGCGCGGCGCCGCGCCGGCCGCGTTCAAAGGCTCGGTACGGAACACCGCCCAAACACGAGGAAAGTCGCTCGGCTCCAGTGGTGCCGCCGAAGCAGCGGGTTTGCCCGTCTCGCCCGCCGGAACGGTCCGGCCCAAGCCCAGCGCATACACGGTGATCACCTCCCCGCTCCGCGCCGGCAGGTCCGCGCTCACCGGACGCCCGTTGGCATGGAACGCCAAACGCACACAGCCGCCCCGTGGGGTCATCTGCAGCTGCTCGTCGCAGGAGGTGACCACGTGCGCATTCGACGGTACCACCTGCAGCGCAAATGGAAAGCTAGCCTGCCCGTCCTCTTCGAGGATCAGTTGCCCCGGCGGCGGCAAAATCGGCCGGCCATCCGGCCCCGCCACGCTCGCCGGTAGTTCAAACGGAATCTGCACCCGCATCGCGGTCAGAATGCACGCCGGCTCTAATCGCGCGCCACCACACTGACTCTCCTGCCGCACCTCCAACACGGGCACCCGCGGCTCTCCCTCGAGTTGAGCCTGCACAACTCGTGCGGACAGTCCCGCCAATTGAGTCGGCAATGGCGCCGACCCCGCCCGGGCCTCCCGTAGCCGGCCGTCCGCACCGGCATTCACTCCCTTGAAGTACAGCGTTACCAGCTGCCCCGGAGCCACCTCCATCGGCCCCGGTGGCGTTTGGCTAGCCACCAACAGCGTTGCCTTCGATTGCGCAAAAACACCTGGAACAGCAATAAGCGCCAACAGAATCGTACAGAACGAGGTATTCATCATCATCTCCCAAACAGGCAATAGCCCTCTTTGATAAAACGCGGCATCACCGCCAGAAAGATCGTGATCCACGTAAATTCGCTTGACTCGGGCCCGGCCTTATATAACTATGTAGTTATGCAACTGAGTGGTTATCGGCAACCTCCGCCTTCCAGCCTCGACGCCACCTTCGCTGCCCTCGCCGACCCCACCCGCCGCGCCATCCTTGCCCGCCTCGCCCAAGGCGAAGCGTCGGTAAATCAACTCGCCGAGCCCTTCGACATCTCGCAACCCGCCATCTCCAAACACCTCAAAGTGCTCGAACGCGCCGGGCTCATCTCCCGCGGCCGCGATGCCCAGCGCCGCCTGAGCCGCCTCGAACCCCAACCCTTGGCCGAAGCCAACCAATTTCTGGAGCAGTACCGCGAGTTCTGGCAGACCTCGTTTGCCCGGCTCGACACCCTACTTGAGGAGATCCAATGTTCTACCCCGAATCCTTCGCCGTCACGACGCCGTCGGAGTGCGAAATCCTGATCACCCGGAACTTCGCCGCTCCCCGGCCCCTTGTTTTCGACGCGTTCACCAAGCCCGAACTCGTCCGCCGATGGCTTCTCGGCCCCGACGGCTGGACGATGCCCGTCTGCGAAATTGATCTGCGAGTTGGCGGGTCCTACCGCTATCTCTGGCGCAAAGAGAGCACCGGCACGGAGATGGGCATGGGCGGCGTGTTTCAGGAGATTGACGCTCCGCGCCGCCTCGTCGCCACGGAGAAGTTCGATGAATCCTGGTACGCCGGCGAGGCCATCGACTCGACGGTCTTCCTCGAAATTGCAGAAGGAACCCGGGTCGAGCTAACGGTTCGCTATGAGTCGCAGGAAGCGCGCGACATGGCTAAGCGCTCCGGTATGGAGCACGGGATGGCGGCCGGCTACAGCCGTCTCGAAGAGGTCCTGTCCCACCTGCAAACCGCGGAGTCCCGCTAAATGGACCCCGCCGTCGCCGAGTTCTTCCGCCAGCTCGACCATCCCCTCAAGGCGGAGTTCGCAGCCGTCGCCGGTCTCATCCGCACCGCCGGCCCGGCAATTGAAGAGGGCATCAAATGGAAGGTGCCAAGTTTCAAGTCCGGCGAGTACTTCGCTACCCTGAACCTCCGGGACCCTAAATCCGTGCAAGTGATCCTCCACCTCGGCGCGAAGGTCCGCCCCGACGTCACCGCCCGCCTTCCCATCGAGGACCCCGCGCATCTGCTCAAATGGCTGAGCCACGACCGGGCGATGGTCAAGTTTCGCGACCAGACCGAGATCGATCGCCTCGGCCCGGCCTTCCAAGCGATCATCCGCCATTGGGTCACGTTCCTCCGCTGAGCGAAGTCCACTCTTTTGCCATCGCGCTCTCCAATCGTCTACACTCACGGTTCGGATGTCCAACAGCTACGACCAGGTCCTCTACCCTAGCAAGGCGTTTCAGGATACTCACCCCGATCGGCTCGCCTCCGTCGCGATCCTCCACGGTCTGCAGCCGCCCACCGGCCCCTGCCGCGTCCTGGAGGTCGGTTGTGGCGATGGGAGCAACCTCATTCCCCTGGCTGTCGCTCTGCCCGGCTCCCACTTCGTGGGCATCGACTTGGCGGCCCGGCCCATCGAACTGGGCCAAGCCACCATAAACCGCCTCGGGCTCACCCACGTCGAGCTCCACTCTCTCAACATTCTCGACTTCCCCGCCCACCTAGGCCCCTTCGACTACATCCTGGCGCATGGCTTCTGCTCCTGGGTCCCGCTCTTCGTCCTCGACGCCTTCTTCTCCCTCTGCCAACAGCAGCTCACCCCGAACGGGGTCGTCTACGCCAGCTACAACACCTACCCGGAAGGCCACATCCGCGCGGCCACCCGCCGGATTCTCCGCCTCGGCGACGGCTCGGTCGCCAGCGGAAAAGACTACCTGGCCGCCATCCGGCGTCGCGCCACCAATCCGCTGTGGCAGTCCGTTCTCGACGTCGAACTCAAGCGCCTGAACGGGCGCGACGAAAACGTCACCTTCCATGACGAACTCGGCGACGCGTATCACACGTTCTACTTCGCTGACTTCATGGAACGCGCCGGCGCCTTCGGTCTTCAGTTCCTCAGCGAATCGAAACTCCGGCCCGTGCTCAAGCCCGCGTTCTCGCGGGAGGAGCTCGGCGAAGCGGACGAGATCGCCTACCAACAGGCGCTCGACCTCATCACGTTTGAAGGGTTCCGCCGCACGCTCCTCTGCCGGTCCGGCCTGCCCGTCGACCGCGGCAACTTCGCCCAGCACCTGCCGAAGCTGAGTCTGGCCTCTCCGCTCCGTTTCGTCAGTCGATCGGCCAGCGGCGCCGAGACGTTCCGCAATGATCGAGGCGCCGGTCAGGTCGAGTTGAACCATCCTCAACTGCTGTCAATCCTGCACCAGTTGGAGATGGTCTGGCCCCAGGCCCGCCCACTCGCAGAACTCTTGCCGGCCGAGCCGGACCCCGCCGTCCTCAACCAGATCCTCGCGTTATCCGCAGCCTCGCTCGTCCACTTGCGGAGCTTTGAGCTTCCTGTCGCCCATACGGCAAGCCGGCGCCCGCTGGCCAGCCCCCTCGCACGCCTGCAGGCGTCCTCCGGCCCGGTACTGACCACCCTTCTGCACAGCCTTGTGCAGTTCGAAGAGCCGTCCGCGCGCGAATACCTGCAACTGCTCGACGGCACTCGCCACACGGAGAGCTTGGCAGCCGGCGAGGAGGTGCTGAAAGCCTTCTACCGGATGGGACTCATGCTCGCTTAAAGCCGGAAAAGTTTCTCGGAGGCCATTCCCTTGAAGGCGTTTCGCGTGTCGACGACAATCGGCGAGGCCGCCAGGATCGCCTCCCGGTCAAACGCCGTATGATCGGTGATCAGAACCACGCAGTCCGCTGCCTCGCACGACGGCAACACTTCCTGCGAGTCCATCTCCAAGCCATCGATCCGCAGATGCGGGACAAACGGATCGCTGTAGCTCAGTACGGCACCCCGCTGCTTCAACACATGAATAATGTCGAGGGCCGGCGACTCCCGTACGTCCTCAATATTCTTCTTGTACGCAACGCCCAGCACATGAATTTTCGAGTCGCGCAAGGGCTTCCGGCTCTCGTTCAGCGCGTGCTGCACCTTGTCCACTACGAAGTGCGGCATCTGCCCATTGATGTATCCCGCCAGATCAATGAAGCGCGCCTCAATGCCCTGCTGCCGTGTCTTCCAGGCAAGGTAGAAGGGATCCACCGGAATGCAGTGCCCGCCTAATCCCGGCCCCGGATAGAACGGCATGAAGCCAAACGGCTTCGTCGCGGCAGCATCGATCACTTCCCAAACGTTTATCCCCATGCGGTCGCACATCATGGCCATTTCGTTCACCAGGCCAATGTTGATCATGCGGAAGGTGTTTTCGAGCAGCTTCACCATCTCCGCCACGCTCGTCGAGGTCACGGGGATCACCGTGTCGAGCGACTGCGCATAGAACAACGCGCCCAGTTCCGTACAGGCGGGAGTGATCCCGCCCACCACCTTCGGAATGTTCCGCGTCTGATACTTCGCATTGCCCGGGTCCACCCGTTCGGGCGAGAAGCAGACGAAAAAGTCCTCCCCCACTTTCAGCCCGGATTTTTCAAGAATCGGCAGCACCAGTTCATCCGTGGTACCGGGATACGTCGTCGATTCGAGAATCACCAGCGTCCCCGGCCGCAGATACTTCGCGATCTGCTCGGTCGAGTTCACGATGAAGCTCATGTCGGGATCTTTCGTTTTGCGCAACGGAGTCGGGACGCAGATGTTGATCGTGTCCATCTCCGCCAGCTTCGAAAAATCATTGGTAGCGCTGAACTGACCGTGCTTCACGAGCGGCGCCAACAAGTCGCTCGAAACATCCTGAATATAGGAGGTGCCCTGATTCAACAGGTCAATTTTCTCTTGCTGGACATCAAAGCCAAGGACATGAAATCCTGCTCTGCCGAACTCCATGGCCAGCGGAAGGCCAACGTAGCCCAAACCGACAATACCCGCAACCGCCTTCCGGCTGCTAATTTTCTCCGCGAGAACTTCTTTATGCGTCATGTCCATCCAGAAAGTAAAAAGTTCCCGTCCCGATTAGCTCAGCCGGGCCCACCATCACTACATCCTCATCGGCTGATGGCCAATGAAACTCCAGCGGACCCGCCGGAGTTTCCACGGTCACCGAGCGCCCCACAATCCCGCGGGCGATAGCGGCCACCGCCGCCCCGGTCGAACCGGTCCCCGAACTGTTCGTCACCCCCACGCCCCGCTCAAAAAAGCGAACGTCCAGGGTCAGCCCGTCCACATGCTTCACGAACGAGACATTGGTCCGGTTCGGAAACCGCGGATCCCGCTCAATCGCGGCCCCCATGGCCGCCCAGTCAAAATCGAAATTCTCCACAAAGACAGCGCACTGCGGGTTGCCCACGTTCAGAATCGTGCAGTTGACGATCTCGGACCCCACCACCAGCGCCTCCCGCTCCGCCTCGATCACGGGCCGGCCCATGTTCATCTCAAAGACGAACTGCGTCCCCTGCCGCTGCAGCCGCCGCAACTGCTTCTCGCCGCCGCCGGTCCGGATCTTGATCGCCTCTGGCTCGTAGCCATTCGCCATCGCCCATGCCGCCGCGCAGCGTGTGCCGTTGCCGGACATCTCCACTTCCCCGCCGTCCGGATTGAACAGCCGGATCCGCATGCCGTCGGCCGGCCGCTCGCACACCAGCCATCCGTCCGCCCCGATGCCGGTGTTCCGCTCACAGATCGCGACCGCCACCGCGGATAGGTCAACCCCCGGAGCCTCGTCGGCCCAAGTCAGCAGAAAGTCATTCTTGGCGCCGTGCGCCTTCGCAAATGGAATCAACATAGCGTTTACCGGCGCACCCGGCGGTAAATCTCTAACGGAGCCGAATTCTTCACCTCTATTATCTTCACACGGGCATACCGGGGAAACTTGCTCAGCGCCTCGCTCACCGGGTCGTCCCGCCGCGCCACCACCCATTCCTGCCACAAAAACAGATCCGGGCGCTGCAGAACCGCCTGGAAGTACAATCCGTTCCCCTCGTGCACCGTTTCGCGCAAAGGGATGCCTGCCTCGCGGAAGATCCCGGTCAGATCGCCGAAAGGCGCCACCACCCCCGTGCCCCGTTCATAGTTCGCCGCCAAATACTTCGCGGCCTCCCCCGTCCACGCCCGCCGCGTTTCCGAGTTCACCTGCGACTCCTTCCACGTCACCCAACCGTCGGCCTTCGGATAAAACACCCACGGCAGCACGGCCACGGAAACCACCGCCGCCGCCAGCCACGGCCGTGGCCAGACGGCCACTAGAGCGGCTCCGCCGAACGCGAGCAGCGGGATCACCGCCATTCCATAGCGCGTGTTGTAGTAGCTGTGCGGCCACAAGTGCGGCACATGGATCGGGGTGCCGGAACCGTGCAGGCTCATCACGTAGAACGCCGGCGCCAAGGCCAAAAACAGCACCAGCCACCACTGCCGCCGCACCAGCGCCACCACCGCGCCCAAAGCGCCCACCGCCACCAAACCCCAACCGCTCACCAACTGCCCGGCCGCGCCGAAATACTGGGCCGACTTCAGCCAATCGCCGCGCCCCGGGTAATCGGCGCCGCCTTGAATCGCCATCGCCGAACCCGGTCCGCGATAAAAGTCCAGCCAGTCGCCATGGAACACCGCGTTATGCCCGAACCAGTAGAGGGGGCCCATCGACGCCAGCGCCCCCACGGCCACCGCCGCCCGCCAACCCTCCCGGACCAGAAAGAACAAAACCACCCCGGGAATCAAAAACCAGCCTTCGTACCGCGTCATCGTCGCGCCCAGCAGCCCCAACCCCGCCAGCCACCAAGTCGGCCGCACCAAGGCGTAGAGCACCGTCATCGTGCAGGCAAAGAACAGCGCCTCCGTCATGGCGATTGCCTGCAGGTAGAGCACATTCGGATTCAGGGCAAACAGCAGCACCGCGGCCCAGGCCGCCGACCGCGAGTCCCACAGCCGCCAGACCGCGCTGAAAAACAAGCAGCCCGCCCAGACAAAACAGAGGCCCATCACGGCCGAGGCCGCGAGGCCACTGCGCCACCACGCATCCACACTCACGAGCGGCAGCATCAACACATGCGGCAACGGCAGCCACACCGTCCCAATCTGCTCATAGCCCGGCGTCCGCGAATCGACGATCCTACGGGCAATATTCAAATGGGCGCTCGCGTCACCCCAATAGAGCAAATACCCGTGCTGCCAGAACCAGGCGATCGCCGCCACGCTCAGGACCACCAGGACCGGCACTACCGCCCAAATTTTCTTCGGCTTCCGCTTAGAAGTCCGTGAACTGGCGGAATTCTTGGAACCTGGCATCAATCTCCGAGCGCTGTAACGTGCGGAACCGGTCTACGCCAAACTTCTCACAGCAGTAACTTCCCATCACGGACCCGTAAATCACCGCCCGGCTCAGTTCGCGCCGGTCAATGTGCCCCTTCTGCAGGTCAATCCCTTCTTGCGCGAGATAGCCCATAAACCCGCCGGCGAAGCAATCGCCCGCGCCCGTCGGGTCAAAAACGTTTTCAAGAAGGTAACCGGGCATGATGAAATAGTCATCGCCCCGGAAAGCCATCGCGCCGTACTCGCCGCGTTTGATCACCACCGTGTTCGGCCCCATGGCCTGAATCACTTTGGCCGCCTTCCGCAGGTTTGTCTAGCCGGAAAGCTGCCGTGCCTCGTGGTCGTTCAGCAGGACAAAATTCCAGCCCTTCAGCGTCTCGAGGAGTTCATCGCGGAAGTCCGAAATCCAGTAGTTCATCGTGTCGCCGCCCGTTACCCACGGAGCCTTCATCTGCGCCCGCACGTTCCGCTGCAGCGCTGGTTGAATGTTGCCGAGAAACAGGTAAGTCGCATCCTTGTAGCTCTCCGGCAGTTTCGGCTCAAAGTCGGCGAACACGTTCAAGTCGGTCACCAGCGTGGTCCGGTCGTTCATGTCCGGCGTGTAGACGCCCTGCCAGAAAAAGGTCTTGCCCGGAACGCGCTCGAGCCCCTCGATATCCACGCCATGATTCTTCAGCAGCGCGACATCCTCGTCGGCAAAATCGTCGCCGACCACGCCCACAATCTTCGCCTTCGAAAAGTAACTCGCCGCCAGCGAGATGTAAGTGCAGGATCCGCCGAGCATCCGCTCCACTTTTCCGTGCGGCGTTTCCACCCCGTCATAGGCGACGGAGCCAACCACGACAATTGACATATCCTCTTATTGTAACGGCAACCGCAGCAGCGCTACACAGCCGCGTTCCGGCCGGTTCTCAAGCGCCAAGGACCCGCCGTGCCCTTCCGCAATCTGCCGGCACAGCACCAGGCCAATCCCGCTTCCCGAAGGCTTCGTCGTAAAGAACGGCACGAACAAGTTCGTCGTCGCCGCCAGCCCCGGCCCCTCGTCCTCCACCCGCAACTCCACCTGCCACGGCAACACCTCCCAACACACCCGCACGCCGCCCCGGGTCTCCATCGCGGCCTCCACTCCGTTCTTCACGAGGTTAATCAGCAACTGCTCCAACTGGTCCGCATCCGCCTGCACCGTTACCTCCGGCCCGCCAGCCACCTCTACCGGCATCCGCACCTCCATCCGCACCACCCGCAGCACCAGTTCCCGCAGCCGCACCGGCGCCAAGGCCGGCCGCGGCAGCTTGGCAAACTTCGCGTACGCCCCCATGAACCGCGCCAGCGACTCGCTTCGCGCCGCAATAACGCTCAGCCCACCCTGCATATCCTCCCGCCAGTCCTCGGGCAGCGGGTCTCGTTTCGCAATCGCTTCGAGCGATCCCGCAATCGACTTGATGGGCGCCAGTGAGTTGTTCAACTCGTGGCCCAACACGCGGACCAGCCGCTGCCAGGCCTGCAACTCTTCTTCCCGCAACGGGCGCGTGAGGTCCGTGAAAACCAGCAGCTTGTGCGGCAAGCCACCCTCGCGGAACGAACTCCGCGTAATCCCCCATCGCCCCGACCCGCCCGGAAACACCCGCTGCACGGTCTTCACACTCTCATCGTCCAGATACTCCGCCAAGCCCAACTCCCCGGCCTCCCGCTCGAGCATCCGTTCGGCCGGCTGCCCCAGCAGCCTCTCGCCCGCCCGGTTCACCAGCCGCAACTGCCGCTTCTCGTCGAAAGCGAAAATAGCGACGTCGATCTCCTCCATCACCTTCCGCAGCAGCGTCGTCGCCTCGAGAGCCCCCAGGCGCTGGAGCCGCATCGTCGCGCCCATCGCATTCACCTGCTGCATCACCTCGGCCAGCGCGTCCGTACCCGACGCCCCCGTCGCCCGGATCGAGTAGTCCCCTTCCCGGATCGCCTCGAGCAAGTTCGACACCGTCCGCAGCGGCGACGCGATCCGCTCCCGCACCGCCAACCCAAATCCCAGCCACGCTCCGCCGATCACCAGCCCAAGCGTCCACACCACCTTCGGCGAGTAGTCGCTCGTCCCGATCACCCAGCCCGCAAACACCACCGCCGGCAGCCCCGCCGCCAGCGCCAGCGCCTGTACCGTGCCCTCATGGGACAGCTTAAAGCCCATAGCGCTCAAGCCGCCGGTAGAGCGCACTCCGCGATAGTCCCAGCGCCCGAGCCGCGTGGCTTACGTTGCCGTCGTGCTTGGCCAGGGCCTTCTTGATCAGGAAACCTTCCACCTCTTCGAGGCTCATCTCTTCGAGACGGCCCGTACCCTCTCGCACCGGGCGCACCGCCAGGTCCGCCACCCGGATCATATGATCCTGCGCCATCAGCACCGCCCGCTCCACGACATGGTTCAACTCCCGCACGTTACCCTGCCACGGGTTCTCCGTCATCAGCTTCATCGCCGCTGGTTCAAAGCCAGCCAAATGCTTCCGGTACCGCCGCGAATGCGTCGCCAGGAAGTATGCCGCCAAATGCGGAATGTCTTCCTTGCGCTCCCGCAGCGGAGGCAGATGGATCTCGATCGTGTTCAGCCGGAAGAGCAGATCCTGCCGGAACCGGTTCTGCGTCACCTCGTCTTCGAGATTGGCGTTGGTCGCCGAAATCACCCGGACGTCCACCCGCTTCGTCTTCGACGAACCGACCCGCTCCATTTCGCCGATCTCGAGCACCCGCAGCAGCTTCGCCTGCAGGTTAAAGGGCACGTTCGCGATCTCGTCGAGAAACAGCGTCCCGGTGTCAGCCAGTTCGAACCGTCCCACGCGGTCCACCTTCGCATCCGTAAAGGCGCCCTTCACGTGGCCAAACAATTCGCTCTCAAAAATCCCTTCGGCCAGCCCGCCGGCGTTCACGGTGATCATCGGCCGGTCCCGTCGCAGGGACATCGCGTGCAGCGTCCTCGCCACCACCTCTTTGCCGGTCCCCGGTTCGCCCGTAATCAAGACGTTCGCGTCCGACGGACCCACCCGAGCAATCAACTGCAGCACCGGCTGCATCGCCGCGCTCTCGGCGATCATCGCCGGGCGCCCTTCGCTCTGCAGCAGCCGGTTCTCCGCCTCCAGCCGCTGGCTCTTTCGCAGCGCCTCGCTGAGTTCAATCTGCGTCCGGACAATCGCCAGCAGCCGGGCGTTGTCCCACGGTTTCTGCACAAAGTCCCGCGCCCCGTGCCGCATCGCCTCCACGGCGAGTTCCACCGAGCCCCAGGCAGTCATCACCACCACCGGCAGCGACGGATCCTTCGCTGCCAACTGCCGCAGCACGTCCAGACCTTCCTGCCCCGATGTTGTATCGCGCGCGTAATTCAAATCCATCAGCAGGATGTCGTACTCCCGAATCTCCAGCGCCGCCAGAATCGCCGCCGGGGAAGCCGCCGTGTCAATCTGGTAGCCTTCCGCCTTCAGCAGCAGCCGCAGGGCGGCGAGGACGTCAGGCTGGTCATCAGCAATCAGGATGCGGGGGTTGGTAGGCTTGCTCACTAGCCTCCAGAATCTGCAATCTGGGGACCAGGATGCAAATGCTTGAAAACAGGTTCTGGCCCGAACACTGGCTGTCCGCTTTTGGGACGCCCCTGTTCCGCTACCGCGCACCCGCTTTGCGAATATAGATCGTTCCGTTCATCGACCGGAACGAAATCTCCGGCCCGCCGCCGTTGATCTTCCCGATGAGCGTCTTGTCCACCTGCACCCGGTACCGCGGCTTGCCCTCCCCGCTCTGCGACTGCTTCACTTCCGATTCGCTCGTCAGGGCCATGTCAAAGTCGGTGTACACCTTGCCCCATTCGTTCCGCACCTTCACGTTGGCCGCCAAGCTCGCCGGCAACGTCACATCCACGGTACCGTTTAAGGTCGAGAACGACATCGGCTTGTCCCGGCTGACCTGCTTGAGCGAGACGGTCAACTTGCCGTTCAAGGCATGGGCCACCACCGTCCCACTCACATCCTGCAAGTTCACCGACCCGTTCACGCTGTCCACGTCAATGTCGCCTTCAACATTCTCGACGCTAATCCCTCGTCCGTTCACGGAGCGTAGATTCAGCGAGGTCTTCGCCGGCACCCAGATCTGCAGGTCGCTATTCTTGCTCTGCGCCCGGGTACTGATCTTGATGACGTTGCCCTCCTCTTCAACGCTCATCCCGCTCGACCCGCCCATGATCTGCCGCATCCCGTTGGGACCCGGCTTTTCCGCCACGGCGCTCGACCCGCCCACTTCGACGATGACGTCCTTTCCAGGGTGCGTCTGCACCGTCAGCGAGCCGTTGAGCGTGCTCGCCTTGACGAGCGCCGGCCGCGAAGGATCGCTCAGCGGAACATTGATCCGTTCGGCCGACAGCGCCCCGCAGAATAGCCCCAAAATCCACAATTGCCTGTTCATCTTCACTTTCCTGTCGAATGAATCAAAATCTCGCTATTCAATCCGCTGATCGCCAGCAGCGGCCCACCCTGACCAACCCGGGTCGCGGCCTTGCGGTCAGATCGATAAACCCACTTGGTCCCCGACTGCTTCCCCGCCTCGGCCGCAATCGGCCGGGAGGCCATCTCAAAGTCCGAATAGATCTTGCCGTTGAGCGTCTTCATCTCGAAGTCTGCGTTCAGATTCGGACGGAGCCACAGTTCAATCTTGCCGTTGATCGTCTCGAACTTCGCCCCGGTCCGCGGGTTCTCGGCATACTTGGCCCGGATCGGGCCATTGACGGTTTTGAGTTCGCATTCGCCGCTCACCCCGTCCACCGTGATCTCCCCGTTCACGTTCCGAACCAGCAGACGCACGCCCCGCGGCACCCGGACAGTGAAATCATGTTCCACTCTGCGGCTCCCCTTCCAGTTGCCGTCGAACTTCTCGACCACAGCCCGCACCGTTCCCGCGGATTCGGTGAAGACGAGCTTCACGTCCTCATCGTCGGTGCGTTGGTCGACATGAAAGTCCGCCCGGTCCCCGTCGACGCCGGTCACCTTGATGAAGCCCGAAATCCCCCGGATCTCCACCGTCTTCACCCCGGTAAAGCTGCGGTCAATGGTCTCGGGCGCCGCCCAAAGCACACATGACGAAACGAACCCAATCCATACCCTCATTGCCAGTTCTCCTGTTTCAAAGCCCGCTCCACATATTGCCGGACATTCGGGTCCAGATTTGGATCAAGCCGTAGCCTTTCGACACCGCTCCGCTCCCGCGCCGCCAGCAGCAGGTCAATCCCCGCCACCTGCACGAGCGGCGAATCGTCGCGCGTCAGCAGTTCCCGGGCGGCCTGTTTGACGGTCTCGTGCCGGGCATAGCGCCGGAGGGCGTCGGCCGCCGCCAGCCGCACATCCACGCTCGAATCCGTCCGCAATGTCCGCGTCAAGGCCCCGATCACCTCTTCGTCCGGCATTTCGAGCGCCGCCGAATACCGGATGCCCCGCAGCCGTTCGCTGGCCGACTGCTGTTCGAGCAGCGAAAGCGCCACCACCTCGCGGAGTCCTCGCACTTCCTGCCGTAGGTCCGTCACGTCGGTCGTCGTCCTTCCCGCAAAGAAGCTCACCACAATCGCCGCCGCCACCCCGGCCCACTTCAGCAACTCGAGGCGGTTTGGCTTCGTTTCGTAATGTAGCCGCTGCCGGAACCGCATCGGCAAACCAGGGTCGGGAGTTTCGTCGGCCCAGGCGCCCATCCGCTGCCACATGGCCATCGTCGCCTGGCAATCCGCACATCGCGCCAGATGCGCCTCAAAATCCGGATTCCGTACCCCTTCGAGATGTTCGGCCAGTTCAATTTCCCGTTCGCGACAAGACATGGTGCCCTCCTGAAAGCCGTTCGTAGATTCCCCGCAACTGCTGCAACGCCCGGAAGACGCGGACCTTCACCGTACCGGTCTCGACGCCCAGCAACTCGCCGATCTGTTCGTACTTCATACCCTGATAGCGGCTCAGCACGAGGAGCTCCCGTTTGTCGGGCGGAAGCTGGTCGAGCGCATGACGCACCAGCTCCAGTTCCTGCTCTTGTTCATAGCCGTTGGTTTTCGGCGCGGGCACATCGAATTCAGGCGCCATTCCAGTCTCCCATCGCTGCTTCCGGTTGTGATCGATGTAGGCGTTGCGAGCAATGCGGTACATCCAGTTGACGAAGCGAGCGTCCGCCCGCCAGGTCTCCCCCGCGCGCAACATGCGGAAGAACACGTCTTGCGTCAGATCTTCACTCAGGCTCCGGCTGCCGCCCAGCCGCAGAAAGTAGCGGAATAGCGCAGCGTGATGCCGGTCGAACAACACCCCGAGCTTGCGGGTATCCCCGTGTTGCACGGCGGTCATTAACTCTTCATCTGTCACGTTCTGCCTATCCTACGGACCAACAACGAAAGGGTTACACTGCGGAAATGCGGATCGCGGGTGCATTTCTCATGGCTGCAGCCCTGACTCTGGCACAGCCTCAGAGTTTTGACAAATACACCTATCAACCGCCGTCCGGCTACACCGGCAAAGCGGCCACTGGCCGCGTGGACTGGACGAAGATCGATCAGGCGAAGAAGTACTACTGCCAGATCATCCTGTACGAGTCGCAGAACTCGCTCGGCTCGGCCGAAGCGGACCTCGCCGCCGAGTGGAAGGCGGTGGTGGACATCTCTTTCGATACCAAGGCCGATATCCTGAAACGGGATCTGCCGCTGCCCACCGCGCCAGGTAGCATCGTGCGCATCGCGGACACGATCAACAAGCGGGACAAAAGCCGGGTGATCGTCAGTCTCTATGTGCTCCGGTATCCGGGCCGGTACGTGGGGATTATGCAGTTGATGCCCAACGAGCAGGCCTTTGAGGCCTGTCAAGGAGACGTCGCGCCCGTGCTGCCCAGCCTGTCGCTCACCGCCGCGCCGGCTGTGGCCCCGGCGCCGGGCTCCGTCACCGGCACCTGGGAGCGCGTCATCGCCAGCCAGACGCCGACGCGGTACAACATGTTCACGAAGCAGTGGGAACACGATCCGGTGGCGGCCATGAACCAGTTCCGGAACTCGTACAAGTACACCCTCCGCCCCGACGGCCAGTACACCTACGAAGTGGAGTTCGACAGCTTCAATCGCTACCAGCGAGACCGCATGTGGGAACAAGGCCGATACACCGTCAACGGCGAAATGATGCAGTTTGAACCGAAGGAGTACAAGAAAGGCAGTTCCGATCGGCGAAAAGAAACCGTCCTTTCCCCGGCCCCGGCGCCCGCCCCGTACTCACGCCGGTTCATACTCGGCAAGCACCCGCAGTACGATTCCGTCGGCCTGAACTTCCAGGAGCCCGACGGCTCGTGGAGTAATTTCAGCGTTCCCAAGTAGTGGCCGCCCCCGCCGCCATGCGTTAATGGTTTCATGTCCAAAATGCTCGAAGAGATCCGCCAGCAACCGGCGGCGCTCGAGCGCACGTTCCGCGCCGAACTGCGCTCCAT
Source organism: Acidobacteria bacterium Ga0077553 (assembly GCA_001464575.1). GTDB lineage: Bacteria > Acidobacteriota > Terriglobia > Bryobacterales > Bryobacteraceae. Next base: position 64,927 of record LNFE01000209.1, read on the forward strand.
TGAAAAACTGAAGAAGCACTTCGCGACGCGAAAGCCGAAGTTCATCATCCTTTCCGCGCGTGGAACCTCTGACAACGCCGCCCAGTTCGGCCGCTATCTCCTCGAGATCGCCACCGGCATTCCCGTCTCGTTGGCCGCACCGTCCATCGTCACGCTCTATGGCGCGCCGATGGCCTACAGCGAAGATACGCTGGTGATCGCCATCTCGCAATCGGGCGAATCGACCGATACAAATCTGGTGCTCGAACGCGCGAAAGCCGCGGGCGCCTTCACCATCGGCATCACGAATGAACCCGAAAGCTCGCTGGCCAAAATGGCGGGCCACACGTTCCTGGTGCGCGCGGGCCGCGAGAAGAGCGTCGCCGCCACCAAGACCTATACCGGCCAACTGCTGGCCATGTACCTGATCGCCTACGCCCTCGGCGCCCCGGTCGACCTCGACGAAATTCGCCAACTGCCGGAGTTCGCCAACGCCGCACTCAGCATCTTCCCGGAGGTGTCCGAACGCGCCATCCGGTACCGCTTCATGGAGCACGCCGTCGTCGTCGGACGCGGCCTGAACTACGCGAACGCCTTTGAATTCGCGCTGAAGATGATGGAGACGAGCTACGTCGTCGCCGAGCGGTTTTCATCGGCCGATTTCCTCCACGGCCCCATTGCGATGGTGGAAGCGGCCTTCCCGGTATTCCTGTTCACGCCGCCCGGCGTCACTTGGCCATCGATGCAGGAAATGCTCGTGAAGCTGACGAGCCTGGGCGCGGAGACGATGCTGATCACCGATCAGAGCAACAAAGCCGCGGCCACGCTGAAGTCGAGCCGGCCCATCGTCATCCCCGCCAACCTCGGACGCAAGAAAGCGTTGCCCGAGGAGCTCTACACCCCGATTCCGTACATCATCCCGGCGCAGATGTTCGCCGCGTGCCTCGCGGCGGAAAAGGGCTTAAACCCGGACCAGCCGCGGACGCTGTCCAAAGTCACCCAGACGCTCTAACCTTCGGCCATCCGTTCGGCCCACCGCAGGAAGCGCCACAGCTCCCGGCGGTGGGTCCAGCCGAAGCTCACGAACTCGCGGAAACCGATGGTTTCGGCGTGAATGCCCCAATACGTCTCGATCCGCCAACGGATGTACGGGCTGGCCCATGGCCTTAGCCGATACCCTTTCGCCGCGCGCCAGAGATAGGTGAACATCGCCTAGGACTTGGCTTCCCCTTTGGCGTAGTACCCGCTACGGGTGCGGACGCTTGGGTTGCCGGGCGCCTTCACGGTCAGCTTCACCTGGCGGAAACCGCCATCGTCCGGTTTGGTAGGGCTATAGGCGATGATGTATTGGCTGCGGATCTCTTTGGCGATCGCGATCGCCATCGCTTCGACAGCCTCGAGCGTTTCGGGGAAGTGCGCCACGCCGCCGCTTTGCTTCGCCAGCATGTCGAGGGCCCGCTTCGCCCGCTTGGCTTCGCGGGCGCGCTCTTCGTTCAAGATGCCGATGGCAAAAACCAGCACCTCCGTCCGCTGCGCCTTCGAGAGGAGCTTTTCGAGGGTATTGACGTCGCTTGAGGCGGTGTCATCACCGTCCGTGATGAGCAGCAGAACCTTCTTGTCCTTTTTGCCCTTTTCCTTCACGTGATCCAACGACATCGACAGAGCGTCGCGAAACGCCGTGCCGCCCCGCGAGTCGATCCGCGTCAACCCGGCTTCCAGCTTCTTGACGTCATTCGTCAGCGGGACGTCCAGGTAGGCGTCCTCATTGAAGTTTACGAGGAAGATTTCATCGAACGGATTCGAAGCCTTCACCAGTTGCAGAGCCGCCACCTCGACGCGCTTGCGCTTCGGCCGCATGCTGCCGGAGTTGTCGATGATCAAGCCGAGGGAAACCGGAACGTCTTCCTGCTTAAAGATTTTGATGGGTTGTTCGACGCCGTCTTCGAAAACTTTGAACGCTTCGCGCTTGAGATCGGTAATGAACGTACCTTTCTTGTCCACGACGGTTGCGTGGAGCAAGACCTCTCGAGCATCGGCCCGGAAGGTCAAGCCGCCAGTATCCTGACCCGGCAGGCTGGAGGCGGCGACGGCCTGCGCCACGTACCGGGCGAAGTCGCGTCTATTGAGCTGGAGCATAATATCCTTGTCGCCAGAATGGCCGCAGGGGCGGCAATCCGCGCGGTTGTACCAGTTTCACCTGCACGCGACGGTATTTGCCGTCGCGGTTCCCATTAGTCGGGACGTACCCGATCACGTACTGGTTGCGGAGTTCCATTCCGATCTTCCCGGCCACATCGGGGAGATCATTCAAATTTTCAATGGGGAAATGACGGCCACCGGTCTGCTCGGCCATCTCGCTGAGCAGCCCGGGGCCGGACAACTCTTCGGCCGTCCGGCTGCGGGCGGAGATGGGTTCAAAGATTCCGATGGCATAGATCTGGACATCAGCTTCGCGGACCAGATTTTTGATTTCGCTCTCGGTATAGCGGCTGGAGTTATCGCCGCCGTCGGAGAGGATCAGAATCGCTTTGCGGGTGTTGCGCGCCTTCTTCATCTGATTCAGCGCCATGTAGACGCCGTCGAGCAGCGCCGTCCGGCCCTTGGCTTGGGTAAAGGTCAGCCGATTCTGGATCTCTTCCGTATTGGTCGTGAATGGCTGGGTGAGTTCGGGGCGATCGTTAAACTGCACCAGAAAGAATTCGTCTTCCGGATTCGCGGTCTTGAAGAACTGCGCGGTGGCCAAGCGGGCTTTTTGGAGCTTCGAGCCCATGCTGCCACTCGCGTCAAACACCAGCCCGACCGAGAGCGGCGCGTCTTCGCTCGCGAACGTGGCGATCTTCTGCTCGGTCTTATCTTCAAGCAATTTAAAGTGTTCGGCTTCCAAGCCCGTCACGAAGCGGTTCAGAGGATCGGTCACCGTGACGTTGATCAACACCAGATTGGTGTCGACGCGAATGCTCGGGGGACGGCTGCTGAGTTCCTTATCCTCGGCGCTGGCGGTGGCGGCTTTTTTGCGGGGGGCGACGGCGTCGCGCGTCGAACTCTTCGTGGGGCCGGTGGTCTGCTCGGGCGGTTTGGGCGCTTTTTCCCCGGCCAGCGCGACAGTGATCCATGCGGCGCCGACGGTCGTTAAGAGGAGAACGAGTTGACGCAGTCTCACGAAAATACCCTCTTTACCAGTCCAATCGTCAAAGTATATCACCCGCCCTAAATGCTGGATTCCGAAAATGGAAGAATCGTTTCATTTCAAGAACAATCCCGCGCGTAGAATCGTAGGGAACAGATATGGAACTGGTCATCAACGGGTTGTCTAAGACGTACGCCAACGGCGTGAAGGCTCTCAACGATGTTTCTCTCCGGGTGCCGAAGGGCATGTACGGACTCCTCGGCCAGAATGGCGCGGGCAAAAGCACCCTGATGCGGACCATTGCCACCCTGCAGGACGCCGATAGCGGCTCGATTCAGCTGGGCGAACTGGACGTTCTGCGCGAAAAAGAGGCGGTTCGCCAACGTCTGGGCTACTTGCCGCAGGACTTTGGCGTCTACCCGCGCATCAATGCCGTCGATATGTTGGACCACCTGGCGCTATTGAAAGGCCTGGTGAAGACCTCGGAGCGGCGCGCGATGGTCGACGCGATGCTCCAGCGGGTGAACCTTTACGAGCACCGGAAGAAGGCCCTTGCCAGTTACTCGGGCGGCATGCGCCAACGCTTTGGCATCGCGCAGGCGCTGATCGGGAATCCGCAATTGTTAATTGTTGACGAGCCGACCGCCGGCCTCGACCCCGGCGAGCGGAACCGCTTCTACAACCTGCTGGCCGAAGTGGGCGAAAGCGTCATCGTGATCCTGTCGACGCACATTGTCGAAGACGTCCTTGAACTCTGCAGCCAGATGGCGATCATTCATCAGGGCCGGGTGTTGTACGAAGGGGAGCCGGAAGCGGCGGTAGCGTCGCTGAGCGGGAAGATCTGGCAGCGGCGGGTGCCGAAGGCGGCGCTGGCGGAGATTGAGGCCACCCACCGGGTGATCTCGAGCAAGATGGTGGCCGGGCAGCCGCTGGTTCATATCTACAGCGAGTCGTCGCCCGGCGAAGGGTTTACGGAAGCCGCTCCGGGCCTGGAGGATGTGTTCTTCGCGCGGATTGGTGGGCTATGCTAACCGAGTTTTTGCGGTTTGAACTGCGCTTCTGGCTGCGCGGCATGATGCTGTGGGTGTTCTTCCTCATTATCGGAACCCTGGTCTTCGCAGCCACCGCGTCGGACAAGATCACGGTGGGGGGCGGCCTCGAAAACACGTATCGCAATGCGCCCTACGTCGTGCAGAATTTCTACTCCATCATGGGCGTCTTCACCCTGATGATGACCACCGCGTTCGTGAACTCGGCGGCTAGCCGGGACTTCGCCTATGGCACGCAGCAGCTGCTCTTCGCTACGCCGTTGAAGAAGCGGGACTATCTGCTCGGCCGGTTCCTGGGCTCGGTGGCCGTGGCCGTGGTGCCGTTTCTGGGCATCTCCGCCGGTATTCTGCTTTCGTCCGTCATGCCGTGGAACGACGCCGAGCGCTGGGGCCCCGTGGTGGCCGCGGCGCACTGGAAGAGCATCCTGGTTTTCGCCATCCCCAACACGTTCTTTTGCGGCGCCGTTGTTTTTACGATTGCGGTGCTGACGCGAAGCACGGCGACCAGCTTTATCGGCAGCCTGCTTTTGCTGACCGGCTACATTGTCTCGGACGTTCTGACGCAGGACCTGGATAACGAAACCGTCGCCGCCCTGATCGACCCGTTCGGAGCGCGGACTTTCGGACTGATGACCAAGTATTGGACGGTAGCGGACAAGAACTCGTTGACCTTGGGATGGGACGGACTGCTGCTGTGGAACCGGCTCCTTTGGCTTACCCTGGGCGGCTGCATTTTCGCCTTCGGGTACTGGCGATTCTCGTTCTCGGAACGGTCCAAGGCCGGGGCGGCGATGAAGGAAACCGAGGCCGCTTCGGCCCGGGCGGTCGAGCTTCCCGCGGTGACGTACCGGCAGGCCGCTTGGCCGCAGTTCGCTGGCCTGCTCCGCTTCGAGTTCTGGGGACTCGTGAAGACCACCAGCTTCCTGGTGCTGCTGCTGGCGGCGCTGCTGAATACGGTCCCGAGTTTGATTTTCTCCTCCACCGAAGGCTACGGGAATACGTTCCTGCCTGTAACGTATCGGATGGTCGAGACCATTCAGGGCTCGCTCTACCTTTTTCTGCTCGCGATGATCACGTACTACGCGGGCGTTCTGATCTGGCGGGAGCGGGACGCGCGGATGGACGAGATCACCGACGTCGCGCCGCACCGGTCGACGCTCGCCTATGCCGCGAAGTTTGTGGCCCTGCTCGGGGTGATCGCCTCGATTCAGGCGCTGATGATGGCCGTGGGGGTCACCTTCCAGGCCTATAGCGGATACACGCGCTTCCAACTGGGCCTCTACGCCTCGGAACTCTTCGTCTATGACTTTTCGCTGTTCGTGCTGCAGGCCGTGCTGGCGTTTTTCATCCATGTGCTTTCGCCGAATAAGTATGTTGGCTACTTCGGCTACATCATTTTTCTGGTCGCCAACGTCTTCATCTGGGCGCCGCTGAACGTGGCGACCCGCCTGGTGCGGTATGCCTCGCGGCCGGACTATACCTACTCCGACTTCTACGGCTACGGCCCATTTCTCACAAACTGGTGGAGCTTTACGGCTTACTGGATGCTGATCGCCGCAGTGCTCGTGCTGCTCAGCATCGCGCTCTGGCCACGCGGCAAGGAGCGCCGGTTCGCCCTGCGGGGCGGGCTGCGCGCGGCGACCATGGCCTGCGGCACCGCGGCCGCCGCCTGGGGCGGATGGCTCTACTACAACTCAGCCATTCTGAATCCGCTGATCGGACCCGACACCAGGCTCGACCGGCAAGCCGAGTACGAGAAAACGTACAAACAGTACGAGACGCTGCCGCAGCCCCGCATTCTGAACGTTCGCTACAACATCGAACTGTACCCGGAGCGGCGCGAACTCGTCATGAAGGCCGAGCAGGAACTCGTCAATCCGCACGCCAATCCGCTCACGGCCATGCACCTGGTGCTGGACCGCGACTACACGCACGACATTCAATTGGACGGCGCGACGGTGGAGAAGGACGACCCGAATCTCTCCTACCGGATCTACAAACTCTCGCCGCCCCTGGCTCCGGGCGAGAAGCGGCAGATGCGAATCACCACCGCCTTCAAACCGAAGGGGATTCAGAACTCGACGCCCGTTGTGGAGGTGACCGAAAACGGCAGCTTCTTCAACAATTCGATACTGCCGCAGATCGGCTACCAGCCGAACTACGAAATCAGCCAGCGGAACGACCGGAAGAAGCGCGGCCTGAAAGAGAAGGATCTGATGCCGGCGCTCGAACGCGACTGCAAGGAGCACTGCCGGAATACGTACCTAAGCAATAATTCGGATTGGGTCAGCGTTGAAACCATGATCGGCACGGCCGGAGACCAGATTGCGATCGCGCCGGGGTCGCTCGTCAAGGAATGGGCGCAGGACGGCCGCCGCTATTTTCAATACCGGCTCGACCATGACTCGGTGAACTTCTACAGCTTTATGTCGGCCCGTTACGCTGTCGCGCGGGAGGAGTGGAACGGCATCAAGACCGAGGTCTACTACTACCCCGAACACAGTTGGAACGTGCCAAAGATGATGAAGTCGATCCAGAAGTCGCTCGACTACTACACGAAGAATTTCGGCCCATACAAGCACAAGCAGGCGCGGATCATCGAGTTCCCGCGCATCGCTTCGTTTGCCCAGGCCTTTCCCGGCACGATGCCGTATTCGGAGGCGATCGGGTTTATCGCCAAGATGGACAAGCCGGACGATATCGATATGGTCTACTACGTGGTTGCCCATGAGATGGGCCACCAGTGGTGGGCGCATCAAGTGGTCGGCGCGAACATGCAGGGCGCGACGCTGCTCTCAGAGACCATGGCGCAATACTCGGCGCTGATGGTGATGGAGAAGGAGTACGGCCGGGACATGATGCGGAAGTTCCTCGAATACGAGGTGGACCGCTATTTGGCGTCCCGCGGCAGCGAACTCCTCAAGGAGCGGCCGCTGCTGCGCGTCGAAGCCTCGCAAGGGTATATCCACTACCGCAAGGGCAGCGCCGCGATCTACCACTTGAAAGAGATGATTGGCGAAGAGGCGATCAACCGGGCGCTACGCAAAGTGATCGCGCAATACGCCTATCAGCCGCCGCCGTATCCCACGGCGCACGCGCTGGTGGACGCCCTGCGCGAGGAGACGCCGGCTGAACTGCGGCCACTGATCCAGGATCTATTTGAGGACATCACGCTCTTTGCTAACCGCACCACGGCGGCCACGGCGAAGAAGCGCGCCGACGGCAAGTTCGACGTGACGATCAAAATCGAAGCCCGCAAGTATAAGGCCGACGAGAAGGGCAACGAGACCGAGGCGCCCGTGGCCGACCAGATCGAGATCGGCGCCTTCGCCAAACCCGAAAAGGGGCAACGCTACGGCAAGACGCTGCACCGGCAGCGGGTGCCGCTGAAGTCGGGGGCCGCCGAGTTTACGTTTACTGTTGACGAGTTGCCGGAGAAGGCCGGGGTGGACCCGTTCCGGCTGCTGATCGACCGGCTGCCCGCGGACAACATGAAGACGGTGACCGTGCTTTAGCGGAGCGTTTGCGCGGGGTCGGCGCGGCGCGCACGGAGGGCGGGAAGCAGACCGGCCGCCAGAGCGAGCAGGCCGATCCCCAGCACGACGCCGCCGAGCGCTAGCGGATCCGTGGCGCCGACGCCGAACAATTGACTTCGCAATAAGTCCGCGAACCAGAGCGCGGCCCCGAGGCCGAGCAAAAGGCCGGGGAGCGTCAACCGGAGCGCCTGACCGAGCACGAGCCGCAGGATATCAGCCGGCGAAGCCCCCAAGGCCGACCGCAGCGCCATTTCCCGATGGCGCGCCGCGGCGAGCGAGGCGATGACGCCGTACAGGCCGACGCCAGCCAAGGCGATGGCTAAAAGTGCGAGGCCGGCACTGATCGAAAGGGTCAACCGGCGGTCGCCCACGCTGCGTTCGACCCACACGGACATGGGTTCCGGCTTAATTGACTCGAGGTCCGGGTCGGCGCGGCGCAGGGCCTCGGCCAGGCCGTTCGCGCCGTCGCGGGTGCGGGCGACCACCTGCATCCCTTCAATGGGGAATTGGGCGATGTTGAGGTAGATCTCCGGCAGCGGCGCCACGTCGAGCGACACCTGCGGCACATCGGCGACGACGCCGACGATGGTCGCTTGTTGCGGCGTATTCCATTGGAACTGGAAGCGCTGGCCGAGGCCGCGGCCGAACTGGCGAACGAAGGTTTCGTTGACGACGGCGACGTTTTCGGCCTCGGTCGTGCGGAATAGGCGGCCATCGCGCAGGCCGATGCCGAGCGTTTCAAAATAGCCGTTTGAGGCGATGTTGCGCCGAGCGGTTTGCGGCTCTTCGCCGGGGAAGTTGAAGCGCGGATTGGTGCTGTTGCCGAAAAGCGGCAGGCGCATGCCGACGCCGGCGGCGGAGATGCCGGGCACGGCCTTGAGCTCGGCTTCGAGGCGCGGATAGAACGCGGCCATCTTCGCGTCGGTGTTGTAGCGGCCTTCGGGAATGCCCAGGCCGAAGCGGTACACCTGCTCGACCTCGAAGCCAGGATCGACGGCCAGCACCTGCTGCAAGCTGCGGGCGAGGAGCAGGCAGCCGGTGAGCAGCACCACGCTGACGGCGACTTCGGCGGCGACGATGGCGGCGCGAACCCGATGGCTGCGGCGGCCCCCGGCCACGGCCGGTCCGCCTTCCCGCATCTCCCGTTCGAGCACGAGCCGGCGGGTTTGCCAGAGCGGGAGCAGCGGCAGCAAGAGCGCGGTTAGGATTCCCGCCCCGGCGGCGAAGGCAAACGTCAGCGAGGATGGCTTGACGCCGAAGGGGACCAGCCGGAGCAGACCGACGGCGATGACGGCCCCGGCGGCGGCGCCGGTGGCGGCGATGAGGGCGCTCTCGGCGAAGAAGGCGCGGGCGAGGTCGGCGAGGCGGGCGCCGAGGGAGATGCGGATGGCGAGGTCCCGGCGGCGGCGTTCAAACTGCACGAGGAGCAGGTGGGCAAGATTGGCGAAGGCGATCAACGTCAGCAGCAGCGCCCCGGCGGCGAGGAGTTCGATAGGCCGTTGATACGGGCCTTGCAACTCCTGGCGAAGATCGCGCAGCAGCAGGCCGCCGTTGCGATGGGTGGGGTAGGCTTGGCTCCACTGTTGCGCCAGCACGTTCAGCGCGGCTTGGGCTTGGGCCGGATCTCCGGCGAGCCGGGCAATGCCGGATAGAGTACGCGGATCGCGGCGGCCGCCATAGTCGGCGTGGGAGAGCGGAACCCAGGCGTCGATGCGTTGGTCGTTCCAGATGTCCCGGGCATGGGGCGGGAGGATGCCGATGACCGTGGCCGGCTGGCTGTTGATGGCCACAGTGCGGCCCAGGGCGGGTTCGGCGCCGAAGAGACGCTCGCGGGAGGCGGCCGAAAGCACTACGACGTTCGGCTCGTTCTCGCGGAATAGCCGGCCTTCGGCGGGAGCGATGCCGAGCGCCGGCAGCCACTCTTGCGTCACCATTCCGGCGATGAACACCTGCACGGCCCCACCGTTCGGGCCCTGAAAGCCGAAGCTGCGCGGCCTGCCGACGGCAACGGATTGGAAGACGCCGGTGCGCTGATAGTCGGCCAGGGCTTCAAGGGTTGTATCGGCCTCCGCGCCCGTGCGCAGCACCTCATGGATGGCCACGAGTTGGTGGGCGTCGCGATAAGGCAGGGGCCGGAGAATTAAGGATTCGGCGGCGGTGAATACGGCGGTGTTCGCGCCGATGGCCAGCGCGAGAATCAGGGCGGCCAGGAAAAAGAAGCCGGAAAATCTTCGCATGTGTTAGGAGCGGGAGAGATGGCGGTCGATGATCGCGATTTGCTGCTCGACGCGGTCGCGGTCTCGAGCTTCCGGCATTAGCGCGAGGTAGCGTTCAAAGTCGGAGCGCGCCGCCTGGAACTTTTTCAGCTCCACGTTGACGGCGCCGCGGAGGATGTAGCTATCGGCGTCGGTGGGGCTGGCCTTCAAGAGAAGGTCGAGCACCTGGGAGGCCTTCGGATACTCCTTGCCGCGGAGGTAGATGCTGCGGAGGTTGTTCAGCATCCGGATGAGGATTTGGCGGGAGGTGACCGGCTTGAGGAGTTGGGGCGTGGCGGAGAGGTCCATGCCGGTGAGGGTGCGGGCGAAATCGATGCACTGCTCGGAGGTCATGAGCGTGCCTTGGTGGAAGACGTCGATGTAGGTTTGGAAGCCTTCGTCCTCGTAGCTGCAGAGAAAATGGCCGGGGAGGCCGATGCCATAGACGGGCATTTCGAGGCGCTCGGCGACCGCCATATAGACGACCGAAAGCGAGATGGGAATGCCGGTGCGGGCGGCGATGACTTCGTTGAGGCAGCTGTTGCGGGCGTTGTAGTAGTCGCGTTCGTTGCCGGTGAAGCCTTGCTCGCGGAAGAGGAATTCGTGGAGCACCTGCAGACGTTCCACCCCGTCGTATTCCATCCGCATCCGCTCGTCGATCTCATTGGCGTAGGAGTCGAGGATGTCGATGAAGGGTTCGGGGTCGAGACGCGGGAACTCGATGGAGGCCATTTCGAGAGCGGCCAAATCGAGCGGTGCATCGGAGTTCGCGCGTGTCAGGATGTCGATGAGCGCATCCATGGGAGCCACCGATAGAATATCAAAGCGTGAGGCTAAGTTTAATTGCCCTCTTGGGAATGGCCCTGCTGGGGCAGGAGTGGGGTTGGCGGCGGGAGTTGCCGGGCGAGGGCCTGGTGGGCGGCGCGGGCAGGTTCACGTGGGGGCGGCGGGTGCTGGCGTGGAGCGGTGCGGAGTTCCGGGAGGTGGCCCGGGCGGCACACGGGTATGACGACGGCGGCTGTGTGCTGGGGGGACAGAATCTAGTGCTGGCGGAGCGTCCGGCCGAAGGGTCGCTAGGGCGACTTGTCTTCCTCAAAGCCCCGAATTATAAGGCCGAGACGATCGATACCGACGTGGAACTCCACGAGTGCGTGCCGGCGACGCTGTTTGGCCGGAGCGGCTTCCTGATGGTCCACCGCTTTCTGCAAGTGCGGTTCTACTGGCAGGCGGCCGGCCGCTGGCGAATGCGGGAGATCTATTCGATCTACACGCCATCGCGGCAGGGCGGATTGGCGTTGGCGGACGTGGACGGGGACGGGCGCACCGATATTTACTGCGGTAACTATTGGATCCGAAGCCCGGAGCGGTTCGACTTGCCGTGGCGGATTTTTGCGATCAACCTGCTCGACGCCAACTTTGTACTGGCGCCCTGGCGGAACGGACTGGTGGCTTTGCAGCGGGATATCGGCGGAGCGCCCCTGCGGTATTTCGCGCGGCCGGCCGACGCCAAGCAGCTTTGGCCGGAGGTGACGGACGGCCGGTTCGACGCGCCGCGGGCGGTGTTGGCGATGGGTTCCGCGCTTTGGATCGGGCACGGCGCCGGGGTTACGGAGTGGCCATCCGGACGCAAGGTCGCCTCCGGGCAGCCGGTGGTGGCGCTGCTGCCGGGAGGCGTCATCGTGAGCCCGGAGGCGGTGGGTCAACCGCGGCGGAGGTAGGCGTCGTCGCCGCGAAGCCAGTCGGCGCGGATGGGGGCGAACAGATCGAAGACCCAGGAGTCTTCGAGGGCGATGACGCGGTGGACGACGTTTGACGGGATCTGCATCACTTCGCCGGCTTCGATCGTCAGGTCCTGGTCTGCCGTGATGAACTGCAGCTTGCCGGCCATCAAAATGGTGACCTGCTCGTTTTCGTGATGGTGATCCGGCACGACCGCCCCCTGCTTCAGTTCGAGGCGGGCGATGGTGATCCGGTCGGTGTGAATCGCTTGGCGGGCCAGGGCCGCGCTGAGCTGTTCGAGGGGGATGGACTTCCACTGATGGAGCTTCATGGGTTTGATCGTGTATTCTAACAAGAGTCCTAAATTGCTTGTATTGAAAGGGTTTCGATGAAAGGTGTTGTTTTGGCCGGAGGCACGGGAAGCCGGCTTTTCCCGCTCACAAAGATTACGAATAAGCATCTGCTGCCGATCTACGACAAGCCGATGATTTATTACCCCATCCAGACGCTGGTTGACGCGGGGATTAAAGACATCCTCATCGTCACCGGGGGCCGGAACGCGGGCGACTTCCTCCGTCTGCTTGCCAACGGCAAGGAGTTCGGATTGACCCATCTGGACTTCACCTATCAGGAAGGCGAAGGCGGCATTGCCGAAGCTCTTTCGTTGGCCGAGCATTTTGCTGACGGCGAACGCATCTGCGTGGTCCTGGGAGACAACATTATCGAAGGGTCCATCCGGGAAGCGGTGGAAGCCTTTCGGACGCAGCCTGGGGGCGCCCGGATTCTGTTGAAAGAGGTGGAAGACGCCGAGCGGTTCGGCGTAGCCGAGATCGTGGGGGACAAGATCATCGGGATTGAAGAAAAGCCGAAGAACCCTAAGTCGAATCTCGCCGTGACGGGTTTCTATCTCTACGACGAGCATGTGTTCGAGAAGGTAAAGGGGCTGAAACGATCCGAGCGCGGCGAATTGGAGATCACCGACGTGAACAACTCCTACATCGCCGATGGGGCGATGGAGTTCTCTTACCTCGATGGTTGGTGGACCGACGCCGGCACCTTCGAAAGCCTTCTTCGCGCGAACAATCTCGTCGCAGAGACCTTGGAGAAGAGGAACCGCGATTGAACGAGAAAGGGATTGGAAAAGTTATTCTGAAGCCGGAAAGTGAACACCTCATTCCGGGGGTGAAAGTGGTAAGGGTGGACCTTTGGCCGGACGACCGGGGATACTTCCTGGAAGTTGCCCGCTTCGGCCAAGGCTTAGTGGCCGAGTTTCCGCCCGAGTCGACCCAAGTGTCGACGGCCCTGAGCTATCCGGGCACGATCAAGGCGTTTCACATTCACCAGAAGCAGACCGACTGCTGGCTTGCGGCCGCGGGCATGTTTCAAGTGGCGTTGGTGGATTTGCGGGAAGGTTCGACAACCCACGGACTGCGGAATACGCTGTACATTGGAGCGCTGCGGCCGTGGCAACTGCTGATTCCCCCCGGGGTGGCGCATGGCTACAAGGTGATCGGAGGGGAACCGGGCGTACTGGTCTACCTCACCAATCGGCTCTATGATCCGACCGACGAAGGGCGGATTGCCTATAACGACGCGTCGATCGCCTATGACTGGGAGTTGCAATACAAATGAAGCTAATCGTTACCGGTGGCGCCGGGTTTATCGGCTCCGCGTTTGTACGCCTGCTGCTGGCGGGTAAGGACTCGTTAGAGGTCATCGTTCTCGACAAGCTGACCTATGCCGGCAATCCGGATAATCTGGCCCCGGTGGCGGCGGACCCTCGATACCGGTTTGTGCAGGGCGATATCGCCGACTCAGTGGCGGTGAATGAGCTGGTGGAAGAGACGCAGCCGGACGCGATTGTGCATTTTGCGGCCGAAAGCCATGTGGACCGGAGCATTCTGTCGCCCGAGCCCGTGGTGCGGACGAACCTGATGGGCACCTTCACGCTACTTGAAGCGGCGCGGAAGTATGGCGTGAAGCAGTTTTTGCATGTCTCGACCGACGAGGTGTACGGGTCGATTCCGGAGCCGCACGATGCTGACGAAAGCTATCCGCTGGTGACGAGCAGCCCGTATTCGGCTTCGAAGGCAGGCTCGGACCTTCTGGCGCTTTCCTACTACACGACGTACAAGATGGCCGTCTGCGTTACCCGCGCGTCGAACAACTACGGTCCGTATCAGTTTCCCGAGAAGCTGATTCCGCTGATGATCGCCAACGCGCTCGAAGGCAAGTCACTGCCGGTATACGGCGACGGGCAACAGGTGCGCGATTGGCTCTACGTGGATGATCATTGCCGGGCCATCCGCGCCGTGCTCGAGCGGGGACGGCCGGGCGAGGTGTACAACATCGGCGGTAGCCGTTCGCTGCCGAATCTCGAAGTGGTGGAGAAGATTATTGCGGCCACGGGCCGCGACCACTCGCTCATCAAGTACGTCACGGACCGCCCGGGGCACGACCGGCGCTACGCGCTGACGAGCGACAAGATTACGCGGGAAACCGGCTGGGCTCCGCAAGTGGAGTTCGAGGCCGGACTGGCGGCGACCATCGAATGGTATCGGCAGAACACGAAGTGGATTGAGCGCGTCCGTTCCGGCGCGTACCGCGAATACTACGACCAGAACTACGCGAACCGCTAACGGCGGGCGAGGCGGGGGGCGGCCGGCGGCAGAGGTTTCAGGTACACCCCGGCCGGCTTTCCCGCCTTATCGAGCAGGCAGACGAACTCGCGCTCTTCGGTGGCACCCTTACTTGACGAAACGAAGCCACGGCCCCAGATGACCTTGGCGGCGGCGGAATCGGCCGGGCGCGACTCTTCGAGCAGTTTTTGCCGGGCCGGAATGCGGAAGGTGACGCCGGGCGGCAGCTGCGCCTGATAGTGCTGCTGGCAGGCTTCGTTGGCCCAGAGCAGCGAGGCGGTGAGACTGAGCAGGCAGAGCCTCATGGGAGCTTGGTCGCGATCGACTTGGCTTGCAGGAACTGCAGCAGGTAGTCCGGGCCGCCGGCCTTCGAATCGGTGCCGGAGAGATTGAAGCCACCGAACGGGTGGACGCCGACCATGGCGCCGGTGCATTTGCGATTGAGGTAGAGATTGCCGACGTGGAAGTCGCGGCGCGCCCGTTCGAGATGATCCGGGACGTTTGAGTACACCGCGCCGGTGAGGCCGTAGTCGCTGTCGTTGGCGAGGGCGAGGGCATGGTCGAAGTCATCGGCCTTGGTCACCGCGAGCACCGGACCGAAGATCTCCTCCTGGAAGAGCCGGGAGGTGGAGGGTACCCCGGTGAAGACGGTCGGAGCAAGGAAGTAGCCATCGCCGGGCGCGGCATTCCCGCCGGTGAGCAGGCCGCCTTCGGCGCGGCCGATTTCGATGTAAGCCAGGATGCTCTGCCGGGCGCTCGCGCTGATGACGGGGCCCATGGAGAAGGCCGGATCGGCGGCATCGCCCACGGTGAGGCCCGCGACCTTCGGCTCCAGGCGGAGCAGGAACTCGTCGTAGACATCGGCGTGGACGATCGCCCGGCTGCAGGCGGAACACTTCTGCCCTTGGAAGCCAAACGCGGAGGCGACGACGCCGGCGACGGCGGCATCGAGGTCGCAATCGGCGTCGACGATAATCGCATCCTTGCCGCCCATTTCGGCGACGACGCGGCGGATCCACTTCAGCCCCTTGGCGGGCTTGGCGGCGAGTTCGTTGATGTGCAAACCGACTTCGCGGGAGCCAGTGAAACTGATGAAGCGGGTTTGGGGATCGACGACGAGCAAGTCGCCGATTTCGCTGCCGCTGCCGACGCACAGCGCAAGTGCGCGGGGCGGCAGGCCGGCTTCCCAGAGCACTTCGACGAACTTGGCCGCAATGACGGGCGTTTCGCTCGAAGGCTTCAAAACGACGGTGTTGCCGCAGACCAAGGCGGCGACGGTCATGCCGGCGAGGATGGCGAGCGGAAAGTTCCACGGGGGGATGACGACGCCCACGCCGAGGGGGATATATTCGAGTTCGTTCTTTTCCCCGGGCATCTGGAGCAGCGGTTCCGGGTTGGCCCAGCGCACCATTTGGCGGGCGTAGTATTCGCAAAAGTCGATGGCTTCGGCGGTGTCGGCTTCAGCTTCCGCCCAGCTTTTGCCGGCTTCGAGTACGAGCCAGGCGTTGAACTCATTCTTGCGTTCGCGGAGAATCGCGGCGGTCTTGACGATGATCGCGACTCGATCAGCCACCGGCGTGCGGGCCCATTCCGGGAAGAAGGCGGCGGTATCGGCGATGGCTTCCGTCGCCAGGGCGGCGGTGGCCTTGGCGTGGGAGCCAACGATTTCTGAGGGATGCGACGGATTTACGGAACGAAGCCAATCGCCGGTGGCCACGGCGCGGCCCGCGATCCACAACGAGTACTCGCGGCCAAAGGCGGCCCGGACTTGGGCGAGAGCGGTCTCCATGGCCTGCCGGTTTTCCGGCAGCGAGAAGTCCGCGTACGCTTCATTGTGGAAGGCGGGCAGCGGGGCCATGGCGTTTAGCCCTCGACCATTTTGCGGCCGCGTTCGAACAGGTCGGCGGCTTCGTCGGCCATCTTGCGGCCCTGCTCATAGAGTTCGCGACCGCGCTCGACCATCTCCTGCCCCTTTTCAGAGAGGACGTCGGCGCTCTCTTCGGCCCGGCGGGCGATCTTGCGGCGGGTTACTTCTCCACTCGCCGGTGCGTAGAGGAGCGCGACCGCAGCGCCGATGGCGGCGCCGGTGAGAAACCATACTGCTTTGCTGCTGTTATCTTCTGCCATAAAGGAAACCTCATCTAGCATTGTTTCAGAATGCCGGCAGGAATGTCCGGTGGGCCGGGCGCCAGGGAAGCAGCTCGACCGTGAGCTGCCGGCCATCGGTCAGCACCCGCACCAGGCCGAATCGATCGGTCCGGAGGAGACCGACGCGGCTCTCTTCGAGGCGTTTGACGACGTCGGGATGGGGGTGTTTATAAAGATTGTCCGGTCCGGCCGAGATGATGGCGAACTGGGGTTGGAGGCGGGCGAGGAGGTCGGCGGTGGTGGAGGTGCGGCTGCCGTGGTGGCCGGCTTTCAGGATGTCGGTGGGGGCGATGCGGCCTTCGTCGACCAGACGAAACTCCACCTCTTTCTCGAGGTCGCCCGTCAGCAACATGCTGCGCTGGCCGAGCGAGATCCGCATGGTAAGCGAGTCGTTATTGCGAGCGACTTCGGTGGGCGGGGTATCCCGATAGGGGGCCAGAATATCGAAGCGGGCACCTCCCCAAACGAAGCCATCACCGCTCCAGCGCGGGATGATCTTGACGCCGCGGGCGAACGCCTTCGCCCGGATGCGCTGCCAGGTGGGGCTTTCGCCCATGGCGCCGGTCCAGAGTTCGGCCGGGGCGAAATTGTCGATCAGCGCTTCGAGGCCGGCGGCGTGGTCGTCGTGGGCATGGGTGAGGGCGATGGCGTCGAGCCGGCGGATGGAGCGCGTCCAGAGATAGGGCGAAACAACGTCTTCGCCGATGTCGAGCTTGGGCTTGGGCCGGCCTTTGAACTGCGGGAGGCCACCGCCGTCGACGACAAGCATTTTGCCTTCGGGGGTGACGACGAGCAGGCTATCACCTTGGCCGACGTCGATGGCGGTGAGCTCCAATTGGCCCTGGGTGCGGACCGGGGCGAAGGGGTGCCAGATGATGACGCCGAACAGGGCCATCGTAATTACGAAACAAACCCACCGCAGGCGGGGGGCGTGGCGCGCGGTGACGGCCAGGGCGACTAGGCTGGCGGCGAACCCGGCGGCGAGGAGCACCGGAGGATCGGGGATGCGCCAGTTCGGTTCGAGCGCGGCGCAGGTGGCGGCGACCCACTGGCCCGCGTCGAGGAACCAGCCAGCGATGGTGGCGACCCACTGCCAGCCGGTGAAGACGGCCAGGAAGCCGGCGACGATGGCGCCGTTCATGAGGGGCACAACGAAGATATTCGCCACCATGCCGGAGAGGGAGGCCCGGTGAAAATAGAACGCCATCGGCAGCGCCAGAGCCACTTGCATGATGCAGGAGATCATGAAGACTTCGAAGGCGTTGACGAGCAAAGCCAGACCGGAGCCAAGCGCGCGGCAGAGCCAGGGCATGGGGAGGTTGGTCCAATAGCTGACGGTTTGGGCGAACAGGCGCGTCTCGACGCGGAAGGCGGCGATGCGGAACGGTTTGCGCAGATCCTGCCGCCAGTCTTCGAGTTCGGCGAGGCCTTGGGCCAGGGGCCGGGAGTTCTGTTCAAAGAGGGGGTCGGCGAGCGAGGCGATGGCGGCGACGCTGAGGAAGGTGAGTTGGAAGCTGGCTTCAAAGAGCTGGCCGGGGTCGAGGGCGAGGACGGTGATGGCGACGACGGCCAGGAAATTGAGGATGCGGGGGTCGCGATACCAGAAGCGGCAGAGGCTGAAGAGCATGAAGCCGGCGGCGGCGCGGAGGACGGGGGCGGTCATGCCGGAGGTGGCGGCGTAGAGCCAGGCGAGAATGACGGTGGCGATGAGGCTGAAGGTCATCTTACCGGTGGCCATGCGGATGACGCCGAACAGGATGCCGGCGACCATGGTGATGTGAATCCCGGAGATGACCAGGGCGTGATAGGTGCCGGTGCGGCGGAAGCTTTCGGTCCAGGCCTTTTGCAGACGGGTGTTTTCGCCGATGAGCAGCGCCTGCATCATCCAGGCTTTGTAACTGTCGCCGGGATAGAGGGTTTCGAGGCGATTGAGGATCCAGCCGCGGAGCGTGTAGAGATAGGCGGTGGCGGCGTGGCCGCAGGTGCCGGGGAGGACGGTGACTTCGGCGCCGGTGCGGGTGGAGATGGTCCAGTAGATTTGGCGGCGGGCGAGATAGTGCACCAGGTCGAAGGCGCCGGGGTTGCGGAAGTTGGTGGGTTTGCGGACGCGGCCTTCAAATTCGACGCGCTGGCCGTAGTGGAGGTTGGGCGCGGGTTGGCCCTCGCGAAGGTTTAAACTGACGCGGGCACGGGCGTCCCGGTCGAGTTCGAGGGTGAACTGTTCGCGGCGATCGGCGAAAACGGATGGTTCGACGACGCACCCTTCGATGATGAGCGTCTCCCCCACTTCGGAATCCAGTTCGGGCGGCGGCTCCGGAGGGCGGAGCACCGGAAGTAGGGTTCCGGCGGCGACAAACGCCAGGGCCACCATCCAGGAGCGGCGGCCTACCGCGGCCAAAACCCCAAGGGCGACGGTGGCAGCCGTGGCTTCTTCCCGGGAAAACGGGACGGCTTGGGCGAGGAGGAGGCCGGCGATTAGACCAACGCACGGCAGTAGGAGGGGTTCACGCACTCAACAAGAGAGTGGCGTGGCCCGGCGGCTTCTCTCTAGACTGAAGAGAATGCTTGTAGAGCTCTACGTGGAGAACTTCGCGGTGGTCGAACGCTTGCGGGTTCGTTTTCATCCGGGCCTGAATCTGCTGACGGGGGAGACGGGCAGCGGCAAGTCGATCGTGGTGGATTCGCTGGGGTTGCTGTTCGGTGGCCGAGCCTCGGCGGAGGTGGTGCGGACGGGGACGGATCGGGCGCGGGTATCGGGGATTTTCGTAGCGCCGCCGGACCCGGCGTTCCGAGCGTTGCTCGAAGAGGCGGGCATTACGCTTGAAGACGATGAGTTGATTGTGGAGCGCGAGGTGACGGCGGGGGGAAAGTCCCGGGCGTTGCTGGCGAACCGGCCGGCGACGGCGACCCTGTTGAAAGCGCTGGCGCCGTGGCTGGGCGATATTCACGGGCAGAACGAGCAGCAGCGGCTGCATTCGCCGGAGTCGCAGCGGGAGATGCTGGATACTTTTGGGGGTTCGGGGGCGCTAGTGGGCGAGGTGGGGCAGGTGTTCGCGGCGTGGCGGAACTGCGCGCGGGAGCTCGAAGAGATCGACCGGGCGGAGCAGGAGCAGTTGCGGCTGGCGGATTTGTGGAGCTTTCAGCGCAAAGAGATTGAAGAGGTGGATCCGCAACCGGGGGAAGACACCGAGCTTGAAGCGGAGAAGCGGGTGCTGCAGAACGTGACGCGACTGGCCGAACACGCCGAGGCCGCGTTTACCGCCCTTTATGACGCGCCGGATTCGGCGGTGGCGCAGGCGCGGACGGCGGCTAAGCGGGTGCAGGAGCTAGTCCGGATTGATCCGAGTTTGGCCGAGGTGGCGGAGTTGTTGCGGCCGGCGGTGATTGGACTCGAAGAGGCTGGCTTTACGCTGCGGGACTATCTGGGCAAGCTGCATGCCGACCCGGGGCGGCTTGACGAGGTGGAAACCCGTCTGGCGGCGATTGACCGGTTGCGGCGGAAATACGGGACGACGATTGAGGAGATCCTTGCGTTTCTGGCGACGCTGCGCGGGAAGATGCAGACGGTGGAAGAAGCCGGAGAGCGGCGGGCGGCGATTGAGGCCCGGCGGGAGAAGCTGGCCGGTGAGTTTACGGCGGTGGCGGGACGATTGACGAAGGCGCGGAAGGAGGCGGCGAAGAAACTCGAAAAGCGGGTGGAAAAGGAGTTGGCCGCGCTGGCGATGGCGGGTACACGGTTTCAGGTCGCTTTTGCGGCAGCGGGATGGTCGGCGGAGGGCGTGGACGCGGTGCGGTTTCTGGTTTCGGCCAACCTGGGCGAGGAGCCGCGGGAGCTGGATAAGGTGGCCTCGGGCGGCGAGGTTTCCCGGATCGCGCTGGCCATCAAGACGTGCATCGAGAGTGAGCGGCCCGGCGTTTCGCAGCATCTGCTGGTTTTCGACGAGGTGGACGCTGGGATTGGCGGCGAGGCGTCCGAGGCGGTGGGGCGGCGATTAAAAGGGCTGAGCCGTTCGAATCAGGTGCTTTGCGTAACCCACCAGGCGAACATCGCCTCGTTTGCCGACCACCACTATCGCGTGGAGAAGCAGCAGGCCGATGGCCGGACGGTCGCCGTCGTTACGGAGTTGCACGGAGAGGAGCGGACCAAAGAGATTGGACGGATGCTCTCTGGACAACGGCTGACGCCGGAGGCGCTGCGCCACGCCGAACAGTTGATTCAGGCGGGGGCCTTAGCCTAAAGGTTTAGGCTGGCTTGGCCGATAGTCGGATGTGCCAGAGCAGACTTCGAGCAATCGCCGCCGCCAGAATCGGCAGGCTTGGACGACCGGAAAGCGGCTGCAGTTGTGGGTCGAGAAGGAAGAGGATTCCTGGCAGCGGGTGGCGGCGGACCTCGAGAACGGTACGGAGTTTGGGCTGGGGGTGATCAGCCAACGCCGGTTGGAGCCGGGACAACGGGTGCTGGTGGATGGGGCGCCGTTTGCGGCGTCGCAGGGCGGACGCACGAAGGGCCTAGTGATCTGGTGCGATCCGATTCCGGATAGCCGGTTCCGCATTGGGGTAGCGGTGGAGCGATTGCCTTCGGCGGGGAAGGAGCCGGGCGCGGAGTTCTGCGACTTCTATGCGCTGCTGGAGGTGCATAGCGAGGCGAGCCTGGACACGATCCACCGGGTCTACCGGATTTTGGCGCAGCGCTTCCATCCCGATAATCCGGAGACCGGCAACGAGGAACATTTCAAGCTGCTTTCAACGGCGCACCGGGTGCTGTCGAACCCCGATCTGCGAGCGCAGTACGATGCGTACTACCGGCAGCGGATTGGGCGGCAGTGGAAGATTTTTGATCCGAAGACCGCGCTGGCCGGGGTGGCGGGGGAGCGCCGGAAGCGGAACGCGGCGTTGGCGGCGCTGTATGTGAAGCGGGTGCAGTGCCCGGAGCAACCCACGATCACGATTCCCGAGCTCGAAGAGCTGCTGGGGGTGCCGCGGGAACATCTCGAATTCACGTTGTGGTTCCTGCGGGAGCAGGCGTGGGCCACGCGGACGGACAATGGCCGGTTTGCGATTACGGCCAAAGGGGTTCTGCAGGCCGAAGAGAGCGGGGCGTGGCAGGCGCCGGCCGGAAGCGACCAGCACCTGCTTGACGGGGCGCACCCGGCCTAACGGCCGGCGCGCTTAGTCGTCGTCCTCAGTGCTGACGAAATTGCTTTCAAAGGCCATGGTGAGAACCTCGTCGTTGAGGGCCAGGGGACGGCGTTCGAAACGCAGAATATCGATGGCGTGGGAGAGCACGTCGCGGGGATGGCAACGGCGGCGGGCCTTGCCGGTGCGGCGGTAGTGCCGTTCGAGGAAGCGATCCACCAGATCCGGGGTGCAGGCGAGCCCCTGGCTGGCGGCGAACTTCAGGAAGATGTTTTTGAACTCGTCCTCACTCGGCGACTTCATCAGCATTTTGTACTGAATCCGGCGGAGGAAGGCTTCATCGCCCAGATTTTCCGGCTTCAGGTTGGTCGAGAAGACGAGGAAGCACTCGAAGGGAATCGTCATCTTGGCGCCGTTCTGGAAGGTGAGATAGTCGACGCGGCGCTCCATGGGGACGATCCAGCGATTGAGAACTTCGGCGGGGGTGACCTTCTGGCGGCCAAAGTCGTCGATGAGGTAGATGCCGTTGTTGGCTTTCAACTGCAGGGGCGCGTCGTAGAACTTGGCGACGGCGTTGTAGCTGAGGTCGAGCATTTCCGGGGCGAGTTCGCCACCGGTAACGATGAACGGGCGGCGGCACTTGAACCAGCGCTTGTCGTAGGACGGTTCGGTGGTGAAGGCCGACAGGGTGTCCTGGACCTCGTCCACCGCGTGGTGGTAGACCGGATCGTACATCTTGATAATCATGCCCTGCGCTTCGATGGCGTAAGGCACGTAGATGAAGGTGGGATCGACGTTAAAGAGGGCTTCGGCCAGGTAGGTTTTGCCGTTCCCGGGTTGGCCGTAGATCAGAAACGACTTGCCGGAATTCACGGCCGGCCCGATCTGATTGAGCAGTTGCGGGGTGATGACCATGTGCTTGTAGGCGTCCTTGAGCGCCTCCATGGTCAACCAGCCGTCGCCCTGTTTCTGCCGGCGCACCATGTCGACATATTGAAACAACGGCACCGGCACCCGGCCGGAGTAGGCGTTCGTCACGACATACTCCTTCGCCAGATCGCGGCCGGCCTCGGTCAGCACGAAGCGGGAGGAGATGGCCCCCATGCCGAGAGAGCTCTTTACGGCCACTTGATGGGCCCGTTTGAACCCTTCGAGCATCCCGTCAATCACGCTGAACTGCAGGCCCAGGTGCTGGGCCAGTTCGCGGCCCACCATCTCGCCTTTGTAGTAGAGCGCTTTCAGGATCAACTGTTCGATCATGGTGGCCGGAATGCCGGTATGCTCGATCGTCTCGGGCACGGGCGGCATCAGTTCCTGCGGTTCGGAGGAATTTTCCAAATCGAGGAAAGACGAGAGGTTAGTGAGATCCGTGATGGGCATAGAGATGTCTCTGTATGGATCTTCATCGGCAGACGTGGCGAAAGTCTGAGTAGGGAGATACCATGAGTCTTCAGGGGAAATACCTTATGTCTACGACCCGCCGCTCCTTTTTACACACCTCCGGCCTCACCACGATGCTGGCCGCCGCACCGGCCGCCGCCCAACCGAAAAGCCCGAACGATAAGATTAATTTCGCCTGCATTGGCTTCGGCATCATGGGCCAAGGCGACGTTGCCACGGCCGTTACTGTCCCCGGCACCAAACTGGTGGCCGTGGCCGACATTTATCAGGGCCGCCTGGACCTGGCCAAAGAGCGGTACGGCAAAGAGATTTTTACCACCCGCGACTACCGGGAGATCCTGGCCCGGCCCGACATCGACGCCGTCATCGTGGCCACCCCCGACCACTGGCACCAGCAGCAGGCGATCGACGCGATGAAGGCGGGCAAGGACGTCTACTGCCAGAAGCCGATGGTGCAGAAGGTGGAAGAGGGCGCGGCGGTGATCAAGGCCGCGGCCGAAACGAAGCGTATTCTTCAGGTTGGCAGCCAGCGGGCCAGTTCCATTCTTTACGCCAAGGCGCGTGACCTGGTGAAGCAGGGCGTGCTGGGCGAAGTGCGGATGGTGGAAGCTTTCTGGGATCGGAATTCGCCGCAGGGCGCGTGGCAGTATTCGATTCCGCCGGACGCCTCGCCGGCCACGGTTGATTGGGACCGCTTCCTGGGCGCGGCGCCCAAGCGGCCGTTTGAGCCCATTCGTCTGTTCCGGTGGCGCAACTATCAGGACTACGGGACGGGCGTGGCGGGCGACTTGTTCGTGCACCTGTTTACTGGCATTCATTATGTGATGGACTCGAATGGCCCGAACCGCGTGATGACCACCGGCGGCCTCTATTATTGGAACGATGGCCGGGACGTGCCCGACCTGATGATGGGGATCTACGACTATCCGAAGACCGCTTCGCATCCGGAGTTCAACCTCAGCCTGCGCCTGAACTTCCTGGCCGGCGGCGGCGACGGCAGCGGCTTCCGGTTTGTGGGTTCGGAAGGCGTGCTGGACCTGGCCGTGGGCGGGGCGCTGGTGCTGCGGCGGAAACCGAAGGTTACCGACCCCGGGACGACGGCCGGGACCTTCTCGAAAGCCACCGCCACCGAGATTCTGAGGCAACACGGCGCGAAGTATCCGGCCCAGAGGCCGTCCGCCGACGGGATGCAGGCGAACACGGAGCAGCGCTGGGTGCTGCCGCCGGGTTACACGGAGCAGTACGCTCACCACGCTAACTTCTTCGAGCACATTCGTTCGCGGCAACCGGTGATCGAGGACGCGACGTTTGGCTTGCGGGCGGCGGGTCCGGCGCTGTTGTCGAACGTGAGTTACTTCACGAAAAAGACGGTACACTGGGACCCCGAGAAGATGGTCGTCAAGGGATAACGTTTCTTAGAGGAGGCCGCCATGGAATGGTGGATTTGGCTCGCAGCGGGCATCGCGTTAATGCTGGGCGAGCTACTCACGCGGTGGTCACCGGGCTGGCCGCGGTGTTGGGATTGCAGGGCCTGACCCCGCAGGTGATTCTGTTTCTTGTGGTCTCCACCGGGTCGCTGCTAGTATTCCGGCGGCCACTGTTGGCGCGGTTGCGCAAAGGCCAGCCGGCGCAGCATGAGGAGTTGACGGGCGAGGTTGCCGTGCCGATGGGGGAGATTGGCGTCGAAGCGATCGGGCAGGCGGAATTGCGCGGGACGGTGTGGTCGGCCCGGAACGTGGGGCCGCGCCCTTTGTTGGCGGGCGAGCGGTGTCTGGTGAAACGGGTGGATGGATTAACGATATACTTGCGCCCGGAGGAATAAGTGTATGGCTGAGTTGATCGTGCTGGGTTTCCTGTTATTGCTGTTCCTGATCATCATTGCCAAGACGGCGATCGTGGTGCCGCAGCAGAGCGCCTTTGTCGTCGAGCGTCTGGGGGCATTTAGCGGCACGCTCAACGCCGGTTTCCATGTGCTGATTCCGTTTCTGGACGTCATCCGGTACAAGCACTCGTTGAAGGAGCAATCGATCGATATTCCGGAGCAGGTGTGCATTACCCGCGACAACGTGCAGGTGGCGGTGGACGGGGTGTTGTATCTCAAGGTTCTGAACGCGGAGCGGGCTTCGTACGGGATTTCGGACTACCTGTTCGCCATCACGCAGTTAGCGCAGACGACACTCCGCAGCGAGGTGGGCAAGATTGAACTGGACCGGACGTTTGAAGAACGGACGAACATCAACATCTCCGTGGTCAGCGAGCTCGATAAGGCATCCGAATCCTGGGGCGTCAAAGTGCTCCGCTACGAGATTAAGAACATTACCCCGCCCGCGGATATCCTGTCGGCGATGGAGAAGCAGATGCGCGCCGAGCGCGAAAAGCGGGCGGCGATTCTGACGTCGGAAGGCGTCCGGGATTCGGCCGTGAATCTGGCCGAGGGCGAAAAGCAGAAGGTGATCAAGGCCTCGGAAGCGTTTAAGCAGCGGCAGATTAATGAAGCCGAGGGCGAGGCGAAAGCCATTCTGACCATGGCGGAGGCCACGGCCACGAGCCTGCGGCAGGTGGGCTTGGCGATTCAAGACCCCGGAGGCCGCGAGGCCGTACAACTGCGAGTGGCCGAGCAGTACGTCAACAGTTTTGCCAACCTGGCGCAATCGTCGAATACGATGATCGTGCCGGCGAACGTGGCCGATATAGCCGGCATGATCGGCACGGCGATGGGCGTTTTTCAAGCGGCGCAGCGCGGGGGCGGCAGCGCACCGCCACCACCCCCGCCCGCGTCGTTCCGGTAGTTTAGGCGAAGGCCTTCCGCAGGACGTCGTAGCTTTTCTGCACGGAGTCGAGCGGGTCGGCCTTCCCTTCCATTTCGAGCGAGACCCAACCCTTGAAACCCGCCTGCTTGAGGATGCCGGCGATCTTTTTGTAGTCGAGATCGAGGGTGTACCATTCGCCGCCGCCATAATAGGTTTTCGCCTGCACGATGGTGGCTTGGGGGGCGAGCTTGGCGATGCCGGCGTAGGGATCGCCCGGGTAGTTGCCGGTATCCATGTTGATCCCGAGCCAGGGCGAGTTGACGGCCTTGTGGATCTTCAACAGGGTGTCGATGTTGGTCGTCAGTCCCCAGTGGTTTTCGAGGGCCAAGGTGATGCCTTCGCGCTCGCAGACGGGGAGGCACTTTTTGATGGAGTCGATACACCAGTCGATGGCGTTCTGCTCGTTGAAGCCGGGCAGGGCGGGCTCGTCGCCCTTGACTTTCATGAGATCGTCGAAGGACTTGATGGTCTTCCAGCGACCGGAGTTCAGCCGGACGCACGGGATGCCGAGGCGGGCGGCGAGCTCAATACACTTGACGGTATGTGTAATATTTTTGTCGCGTTCGGCCTGTTCCGGGAAGACAAAATCCTGGTGGATGGAGAGCATCGGCAGGGCGAGGCCCCGCTCAAAGGCCATTCTTTTCAACTTGGTAACGTAGGCCGGGGACTCATCCACCATCTGCCGGTGGAGGATTTCGACGCCATCAAACCCAATGTCTGCAGCATGTTGGATGACCTTCTCGATACTGTACCTTTCTGTCCGGAAATGCCAGAATGAGTAGGTCGATACCGCCAAGGGTTGACGCCGGGCTGGACTAGCGGATTGCGCCGGGGCAGCCGATGTAAGAGAAAGCGGGCCTGCGGCCAGTACTGCACGTCGGGAAAGTGTCATATCCAAGAATAACTGGTGAAGGGCGCCTGCTACAGTGAAGGAATTCCTTAATTTTCTATGAGTACCAAGGCCTCTGGGGCCGACCCCATCAATCGCTATGACAAGGTGAACTGGATCACCACCACCTTCTTCGGCATTTTTCATGTCGGCGCGTTAGCCGCGCCGTTTTTCTTTGAGTGGCGTTCCGTCATCGTCGCCGCGATCCTGTACTGGATCACGATCGGCTGGGGGATCGGCATGGGCTACCATCGCTTGCATACCCACCGGGCCTACATTGTGCCGAAGTGGCTGGAACATCTGTTCGCCGTCTGTGGCACGTTGACCATGGAAGGGGGGCCGATCTTCTGGGTGGCCACGCACCGGATTCACCATCAGCATTCTGACCTGGACGGCGACCCGCATACGCCGCGGCATGGCAAGTGGTGGTCGCACATGGGTTGGATCCTGTTTGGCGAAGCCAAGCACAACCAGACGCAGGCCATGATGAAGTACACGCCGGACCTGGCCAAGGACAAGTTCTATCTCTGGCTGAACTCGTATCACTGGGTGCCGATCATCATTCTGTCCGCGATTCTGTACGCCTGGGGCGGCCTCTCGATGTTCCTGTGGGCTACTTGCGTCCGGGTGGTCGTTGGCCTGCACTCCACTTGGCTTGTCAATTCGGCCAGCCATCTGTGGGGGCCGCGCCGCTTCAACATTCGCGATGATTCGCGCAACAACTGGTGGGTCGCCATACTGACTTTCGGCGAAGGCTGGCACAACAACCACCATGCTCATCCGAACTCGGCGCGGCATGGGTTGGCCTGGTATGAGTACGACCAGACGTGGTTGCAGATCCGCCTGCTCGAGAAGCTGGGCATTGCCCGGAACGTGAAAGTGGCTAGCATCGACACGCCGTCGGCAATGGAGCGGAAGGTCGCCTAGGATGCATCGGCATGCTGCTTGCGACATAATCATCGCAAGCAGCATGCGCTTAGTTTTCTTTTTCGCCTACGCCGCGTCGCTCGCGGCGCAGCCCATCGAATTTAACCGGGATATCCGGCCCATCCTCTCGGACCGTTGTTGGACTTGCCATGGGTCAGACGCCGCCGCGAAGGGCATTCGCCTGCGCCTCGATCAACCGGAGCCCGTGGCCGCCGCCCGGCAGTTGATCGCCGAACGGATCGCGACCCCGAACAAGGCGAAACGCATGCCGCCGGTGCACACGGGGGCTGGGCTCTCTGCTTCGGAGATCGCGACGTTGAATCGTTGGGTGGAAGCGGGGGCGCCTTGGCAGAAGCATTGGGCTTACCTGCCTCCGCAGCGTGCCGCGGGGCAGAGCATCGATTTGCTCGTTCGGGCGCGATTGGCGAAGGAAGGCCTATCGCCGGCTCCGGAAGCCTCGCGCGAGACGCTGCTTCGCCGGGCGTCTCTGGACCTGACCGGGCTCCCGGCGCTGCCCGGCGAGTACGACGGCATGAGTTATGAGCAAGCCGTCGACCGGATGCTGACGACCGCTCGGTATGCCGAACGAATGACGGCCAAGTGGCTCGACGCCGCCCGCTACGCCGATTCAAACGGCTACCAGACGGACGGCGAGCGGCAGATGTGGCGCTGGCGGGACTGGGTGCTGAACGCGTTCCGGTCGAACAAGCCGTTCGACCAGTTTGTGATTGAACAGATGGCCGGCGATCTGCTGCCCAACGCTACACTCGACCAGAAGATCGCCACCGGCTTTCAACGCAACCATCGCGGCAACGGCGAAGGCGGCATTGTGCCGGAGGAGTACCTGGCGGAGTACGCGGCCGACCGCGTCGAGACGATGTCGACCGTTTTCCTGGGTTCGACGATCGGTTGCGCCCGATGCCACAACCACAAGTACGACCCCTTCGCGCAGAAAGAGTTCTATCAGCTCTACGCCTACTTCCATAACATCGGCGAACGCGGTCGCTACTTCAAGTTTGGCAATACCCCGCCGTTCATCTACGCGCCTACCGAGCCGCAACAGACCAAGCTGGCCGAGATTGAGGCCCGCCTGGCCGCCGCCGAGGCCCGGCTGCGGCCCGGGACGGCGACGGGCCCGTTGACCTGGAAGCCCACACTCGACCTGACGGCGCCTGAAAAGTACACGCCGCATTATACGGCCCGGTTCACGATAGCCACCCGGTTCACGCCCGCGGCCGCGACGACGAACATCGTTTCGAAGGCGTTGCCGGAAGCCGAATCCGCCGGTCTCCGGTTCGAGATGAAGGACGGGCGGTTGCAGGTGAACCTGGTCATGCGCTGGCTTGACGACGCCCTGCGGGTGGAGACGGAGCGGGTGCTGACGCCGGGCCAGAATTACCATCTGGCGTTTACGTACGATGGCTCGAAGCTCGCGGCCGGAATCAAGGTCTACATCGACGGCAAGCCGGAGAAGCTGCGGGTGCTCGTCGATGAACTGAACCAAGACTTCCTCGTAAAAGAGCCGTTCACCCTGAACGCTCCCGAAGTGAAGATTTTCTCCCGCGCCTTGCCGCCGCTGGAGGTGGCCTTCCTGGCGGGCACGGCGAACGGTCCGGAAGCTGGGCGTCGCCAGTTTCTCGAAACCACGGAAGCGAAGGCCTGGGCCGAAGTCGTGCAAATCCGTCGCGAACGCGAGACTTTTCTCGACAACGTCCCCACGGTGATGGTGATGCAGGAAACCGGTAAGCCACTGGATGCCCACGTGCTCATCCGCGGCGCGTACGACCGGCCGGGGGATAAGGTATCGCCTGGGGTGCCGGCCATCTTCGGCACCAAGCCCATCACCAACCGGCTCGACCTCGCCCGCTGGCTCGTGTCGCGGGAGAACCCGCTGACGGCGCGGGTGACGGTCAATCGCTTTTGGCAGTCGCTGTTCGGCGTGGGGCTTGTGAAAACGGCCGAGGACTTTGGCGCGCAGGGCGAGTGGCCATCGAACCCGGAGCTGCTTGACTGGCTCGCGGTGGAGTTTATGGACTCTGGTTGGGACGTGCGGCATCTGCTGAAGACGATCGTTCTGTCGCAGACCTACCGGCAGTCGTCGCAGGTGAGTCCGGAGCTGCTGGCGCGCGACCCGGAGAACCGGTTGCTGGCCCGCGGCCCCCGGTTCCGGCTGGATGCTGGGGCGGTCCGCGATCAAGCGCTGTACCTTTCCGGGCTTCTCGTTGAGAGAGTGGGCGGGCCGGCCGTGAAGCCGTACCAACCGGCCGGGCTTTGGAAAGAGCTTTCGGGCGGCGCCGACTATGTGCCCGACTCGGGCGAGGCGCTCTACCGGCGCAGCTTGTACACCTTCTGGAAGCGCACTTCCCCGCCCCCAACGATGGCGAACTTCGATGCGGCCGGACGCGAGACGTGCACGGTGCGCGAGTCGCGGACGAACACGCCGCTGCAGGCGCTGAACTTGATGAACGATGTCACGTTCCTCGAAGCCGCGCGCCACCTGGCGGAAAAGATCATGGCCCACCCGGCGGGCTTGGCTTACGGCTTCCGGCTGGTCACGGGCCGAGCGGCGACAGCGGACGAGTTGACCGTGCTGCTCAATGCCCTCGAGCGCCATCGCGCCACGTACGAGAAAGATGAACTCGCCGCCCGCAACCTGCTCGCGCACGGCGACTCGCGCCGCAATACGGAGCTGTCGGTGGCGGACCTGGCAGCGCATACCCTCGTCGCGAGCCTCCTGCTGAATCTAGACGAAGGAATCACTAAAGAATGAAGCGCCGCGACTTTCTTTCCGCCGCTGCCGTCGCCACCCTGGCTCGTGGGGCCACTGATTTTGCGCCGAAGGCGAAGCGGGTGATCTACCTCTTCCAGTCCGGAGCGCCGTCCCAGCTTGAAACCTTCGACTACAAGCCGGCACTTGAAAGGATGCGCGGGGTGGAACTGCCGGACTCCGTCCGCCAAGGGCAACGCCTGACCGGCATGACCGCCACGCAGACCAGCTTCCCGCTGGTTCCTTCGCAGTTTGCCTTCAAGCAGCGGGGCCAGTCCGGGGCTTGGGTCAGCGACCTGATGCCGCATATCGCGAAGGTTGCTGATCGGCTCTGTTTCATCAAGTCGCTGCACACGGAGGCGATTAATCACGATCCGGCGGTGACGTTCTTCCAGACCGGTTTTCAACTCGCTGGACGGCCGTCGATTGGGTCGTGGATATCCTACGGCCTGGGCAGCGAGAACAAGGATCTGCCCGCATTTGTCGTCATGATCTCGCAGGGAACGGGCAACATCGCCGACCAGCCGTTGTACGACCGACTGTGGGGCAGCGGCTTCCTGCCTACGCGCTACCAGGGCGTGAAGTTCCGTTCGCAGGGCGACCCGGTTCTGTTCCTCAAGAATCCTGAAGGGGTCACAGCGGCAACGCGCCGGAGCTACCTCGATGACCTGGCGAAATTGAACACGTTCAAGCTGAACGAGACCGGCGATCCGGAGATCGCCACGCGCATTGCCCAATACGAGATGGCGTTCCGGATGCAGACGTCGGTGCCGGAGCTGACGGACCTTTCAAAGGAGCCAGACCACGTTTTCGCGCGGTACGGCCCTGAATCCCGCACGCCGGGTTCGTACGCGGCCAACTGCCTGCTCGCTCGCCGGTTGGCCGAGCGGGGCGTCCGGTTCATTCAGCTGTTCCACCGCGGGTGGGACCAGCATAATCATCTGCCGGCGCAGATTGTGAACCAGTGCCGCGACGTGGATCAACCGACGGCGGGGCTGATTGAAGACCTGGCCGAGCGCGGCTTGCTGGAAGATACGTTAGTCGTGTGGGGGGGCGAGTTCGGCCGCACGGTCTACTGCCAGGGCAAGATGACGGCCGATGACTATGGGCGCGATCATCATCCGCGTTGCTTCACGGTTTTCATGGCCGGCGGCGGCGTGAAGCCCGGCTTCAGCTTCGGCGAAACCGACGACTTCTCGTACAACATCGTCAAGGATCCGGTCCACGTTCACGACCTCCACGCGACGATTCTGCATCAGTTGGGGGTGGACCATACAAAGCTGACTTTCAAGTTCCAGGGGCGCCACTTCCGGTTGACCGACGTGCATGGGAACGTCGTGCGCTCCGTGCTCGCCTAGCGTTTTCCGTCCCAGCCGTATTCGTCGAGGCGGACGCGGGTACCGAGCAGACGGACGCCTTCAGCTTCGAGGCGGAGGACCTGCTCGACGCCGCTCGCGCCCCGGAGGAGAACCTTTCCAAACTTGGCGCCGTCTTTGCCGATCACCCGGTGCCAGGGCAGGCCGGGATCAAACTGGCGCAGGGCCCAAGCCACCTGCCGCGACCCGCGCGGATGCCCGGCCAATTCCGCAATGAAGCCATACGTCGCAACCTTGCCGAACGGGATTTGCCGCACTACCGCGCGCATTTCGTCGAACATACCTCACCAGGTTCCCATGGTGAGGACAAAGCCCATCGACGCGCGCAGACCCTCCTGGGACCGCACGTTCTCGAATTCGCGCGAGAAGGTGCGGACGTACTCGAGCCCCGCAACGCGCCAGGATAATGCGTTGGTGATCTTCAGGTCGATGCCGCCGCCGGCGGCCATGGCGAGGCCGTTGGCTTCCGTGCGCACGGCGAACTGATCGTAGGGCACGGTTTGCCCGGTGCCCCGATTGGCTTCGAGCACTAGCTTTCTCTTTTCCGGGTCGATGACTTCCCGCGTGGTTTTGTTGCCGCCGAGCAGGAACTGCAGGTGGGGCTTCCAGCGGGCTTCCGGCCGCGCTTTCCATTGCAGGCCGGCAAGGTATTGCAGCGAGTCCGAACTAACGTTCACCGGCATATCGAGCATCTTACAGCCGCTGATGTCGAGGACGGCGTACCACTTGGGGTTTAACCGGTAGGCGCCTTGCGCACCACCGCCCACGCACTGGCCGCCATGCAGAATCGTCCCTTGGGCGCGCGGCGCGAACTCGAAAACCGGGGTGGGTTGCGGATCGCTGCCGCGGCCGGAGTTATCCACGTAGGACATGCCCCGCCGGTAGCTCTTGATTCCGGGCCGGGTATCGCGATGCCAGGGCGAGTCCCCCCGCATCATGTTCGCCATGCTGCGGGAAGGGTTCAGCCAGCCGCGCACCATCATCCGCACCCAGATGTTCTCAATGCGGTTTTCGATCTTCTGGATGACGAAGCGGTCGATGGCATCCTCGCTGACCTGCCAGCCCATGCCGATGACGGGGGTGACGACGTGATCGACCATCCCGTGTTGCGGCCAGCGTGACTGGATGGTGCCGATGGTGGCCTCGCTGATGGGGCCAATCTCGAACTGGGTGCTGTAGGCAAAAGAATAGGCGGTCGCCCGCAGGCGCCCTTTCCAATAGGCGCGCGATGAACCGAATTCGACACGGCGGTAGCGCGGATCGTTCTGCGCGAAGATGTAGGCCGAAACCGCTCCCTGCATGGGGTGGCCGACGTAGTTGACTAACGCAAGGTCGCCGTCAGACCAGCCGCGCAAGCTGCCGACGCTCTTGGCGACATTGCGCAGGTAGGGACCTTCAAATCCCCGCCGGGTGCCCTTCTCGGTAGCCAGCCGGAACCCATGCTGGATGCCCAGAAAGTACATGGACTGCTCAATCAGCGGCCGCCACTGAATGGAATCCGATCCTCCTTGTGCTGCGGGCTCTGCGGAACCGAAGCTCCGGCTGACCAATACAAGCGCAGCCACGGCCACGCGTTTGCCAAAAACCATACTTCACCAGAGTCGCGCACTCCACCCTTACGTTTCAATTGAACTACGGGTGACGGGATTTGTTTACGGTAGCCGCGTAGACTGTGGAGGGGACTTTATAATATAAGTCACCCTGCGCCCTTTATGAACGTTCGGCTTCTTATCGACGGCAACACGATCCTCGTCAGTAACACCCCGCCGCGCCAAGGCGAGGTGAATCTGAAGCACCAGCGTCTGGACCCGGCGGCGATGCGCAGCCTGCGCCAGATGCTCGCTGGCGAAGTGGGTCCGGCCGCGCTGAAGTATGCGGACCAAAAGGTTTTGGAGGAGGTGGCCAGCCGCCTCAAGTCCAAACGCTGGACCCAAATGGTCGCCGACCCCACGCCACTGCAGGGACATAGTGGCGGCGCGACGACGGCTCAGCCTGCCGCTGAGAACGCCAAGGGCGGCAGTGGGTCGGGCTCCGGCGGCGGGTCGGGCTCGGGTGCTGGGAAGGGGACCGGGGGCGCAACCGGAAGCGGAACGGGCAGCGGCGGGGGCACCGGCACCGGTACGCCGGCCAAGGAACCGGATCTCACCTGGATTGAGATTCAAATCGTCGACGAAGACGGGCAACCGCTAATCGGCGAAACGTACGAGTTCAGCAAGACCGATGGCGCCGTCGCCAAAGGCTCCACGTCCGGCGCGGCGCTGCGCGGGGAGCAGATTCCTCCCGGCAAGTGCAAACTGAAACTGCCGGACCTCCATAAGAACGGATGGACCGGCCACGGCAAGGCACGTTAACCCATGTCTGAGACCAAGATCACCCGCCGCGACTTCACTCTGCTATTTGAACGGCAAACCACGGCTGCTCACAAGATCATCGTGACCCGCTTCCAGGGCCATCGCCTTGAGATGGAAGACTTCCACTTCCACCTCGATAGCGCCGTACTCATGCCGGACTATGACATCGGCGAAGGAGGGGCGGACCACGTGACGGCCCTCACAGTCCTGGCTACGGGCCTCGCCCATGCCAAGCTGAATCCGGCGCGGAAGGCGCTGGTCGCCGGACACACCGATAGCTCCGGGGCGTCAGACTACAACATTAAGCTCTCGCAGCAGCGGGCTGATTGCGTGCTGGCCTGCTGGATGGGCGATAAAGCGGCATACACGAATATCTGCGTCATCAAGGGCAAGACCGAGGACTATCAACAGATCCTGAAATGGGCGCACCAATCGAAGGGTTGGAACTGCGATCCCGGCCCGATCGACAACTCTCACGGCGACGGCACCTCGACGGCGCTGAAGAATTTCAAGACCGCGTATAACGCGGAGTTTTCGCAGTCCTTGCCCATCACCGGCACCTGCGACAAGGCCACCTGGGACGCCTTCTTTGATCTGTATAACCAGGGCATCGCCAACTTTTTGTCCACCGATATTGAGGGCCTGGCGGCCTATCGGGCCGGCCTAAAGTTCGTCGACCCCGGCCGGAAGACGGTGGGCTGCGGGGAGAGCTGGCCGGTGGAGGGGATTGGGGTGGATGGTCTGCAGAGCGCGGCCAACCGGCGGGTGGAGATTCTGTTCTTCGATCCCGGCCAGGAGCCGCTGCTCGAGTGCCACCCGGCGCCGAACCAGTGCAAAGCCACCGAGTGTGAACTGTACTGGACGAAATGCTTCAAACATGCCCCGATTCCCGTGAAGCCCGGGCCGGTGCCGGTGACCGACGAACTGCTCGATATCGTCACCTGCGACGATCATTTTGCGCCCTCGGCCGAGACGCTCAGCATTGCGTACAAGCTGAAGAGCTTGGAGGGCAAGCCGGTGACGCTGGAGATCACGTCGGCCCGCGCCGACGCGACGCCGCTGTTCTCGAAAGAACTCACGGCCGAGGAGAAGACCTCGGGAGATCATACGTTCGAGTGGGACGGCAAACCCACCGCCGGAGCGCTGAAGGATCTCTACATCCACCCGCTCTGGTCGCCGTACAAAGTCACGCTGAAAAGCGGCTCGCTGCAGGATGAAGCGGAGTTCAAGGTGCTCTACCACTCGGTGGAAATTTCGCGCGGCCCGTGGACGCACGACGAAAAAGAGCCGCCCAAGTCGGACCAGAAGAATTGGGTGGCGTACAAACTCAATGAGCTCGGGTTTTATGGCGGTCCGGTGTATCACGATCGCGAGAACTATCTGGACAAGGCGATCGTGCGGTACAAGGCCAACCACAAGGCCATGCACTTGAAGTACATCAAGGACTATAAGACCGACATCACGCCGGAGTTGATTGCCGCACTGGAAGCGGGTGAGAACAAGCGCGTCGACGTGGAACCGGAGGCGATCAAGGACGCTACCGCGACCTCAAGGATTTGGGTGGAGGCTCTGACGTATGAACGGACCACCGGCGCGAGCACGGAGTTCGGAGCCAAGCAGAACCGCGTGGTGACCGACGCTGCGCGGCTGAACCGTCCCCTGCTGCCACTTGAAGTCGAGGTCTTTTTGAAATCAAAGTCCGACGCCAAAACGGCCGCTCCCGAGGCCGTGGGGCCGGTGCGGGTGAACTGGAAGCACACGGACCTGGACGAAGACCTGACCAAGTTGCCGGAGGACAAGGCCGCATCGCCGAGCAAGACCCGGAAGTTCGTCGAGAAATCGCTGAAGCTGCATAGCGGCGGCCCCGGCGCGGACAATTGCCCCAGCCAACTGGGCGGCATTCGCAATCCGCCCGCCACCCAGTACCAGGCTCCCTGGCTGCAGGGCAGTTCCTATGAGCCGTACCAGACAGAAGACGATGCCGGCAACAAGACCGTTTTCGTCAAGGCCTGCACGGACAAGGGCAAGTATCCTAAGCGGCTCGGCCGCGCCGGCATCATGGTGCGCCCGTCAATCATCGCCGGCGACGACTACAAGTTCAAGGCCGAAATCGACTTTACGGGAGAGCCCAACAAGGCCGATCTTGAGAAGTTCCACGGCTATACGGACGAAGCCTCGCGCATCCACGCCCACACCGGAGTGTTCCGGGTGTGGCGGCAGAACCGGGTGGCGTATGAGGTCAACTGGCCAGCCCGGACGGGTGGCGGCGAATGGGATCTCATTCATAACGAGTACCAGGCGGCCTATATCGATCTCGACGTCGATAACATGACGAAGGCGAAGATTACGGACCTGATTACCGAGAAGCAGTATCAGGACATCGTTATCGCCAACACGGCCAACAAGGACCGTACGAAAATTTCGCTCAAAGAAAACGCCATGTATGGGCTTACCCTACCTGCCCAAGGCGCGGCCGAACCCCCCGACGACTATCGCACTCGGATCAACACCCTGACCGGCGCCCAGTATTGGGACCTGATCGTCAACCCGATCGTTGACGCGCTTGGCGCGGCCATTCGCCCCAAAGAGCCGGTGGGGTTTGTCGTCATGAACTTCTTCACGCACGAAGCCGTCGATGTGAAGAAGACCGACGGCACGATCGACGAGGCGGGCCATATCTCGTGGACGAGTTCGTATGGCATGCCGGATTCCCACGCCATGATCGACATGAAAGACCCTGACAAGGTGTACTATGTCGTCGGCCATGAGATGGGCCATAATCTTTATCTCCGCCACTCGGAAAACACGAGCGACAAGCCACCCGGCCACCACGACACCAAGGACCATAACTGCATCATGGCGTACTCGTCCCGTTCCTCTGGACACGCCCATCAGGCTCCCGGAGTATTCGAACCGCATTTCTGCGGTAAGTGCAACTTGAAACTCCGCGGCTGGGATATGGACCTACTCCCCGGCGACTCCAACTAAGCTCCGATGCCCTTCAACCTCCAACTCGCCACCACCACCCGGGACATCACGACGTTCGACTCGCCGAAGCTGCAGTTGACCCTGTCGCATGACGACGACAAGACCTTGATGGTGCCCAAGCCATCTCGTGACGGCGGAGCGTTGACCATCCTGTTTCAGGACGCCGCCGGCGACCCGGTCCGCCGCGTCAGTTCCCTGCTCCGGCAGCAGCTTTTCAACGACAGCCGCGTTGATGAAACGCTGGTGCTCGAGCCTCTGGCCCCCGGCGGCTCTCTGACATGGACGGTGAATCTGGCCAAGTATATGTGGCCCTTGCCCGCTGGAGAATACACCGTGACAGCCTCGCTCGCCTGCCCGGGCGAAACGAACCCGGTGCTCAGTTCGCCGTTGCGGCTGCGGGTGCAGGCCGCGACGCTCAGCGATCTGGACGACGACCGCGATAACCCGATTCTCGATCGCCTCGATCTGCTAGTTACCGCCAACGGCCAAGGCGGCCCGCGGACCTGGCTTCGCCAGTTTAACCCCGGGCGCCCGCTCGCGGCCTGGTACAACGAAGCGGTGCCGATGCTGCCCGGCGCCACGAACCTGTTCTGCGCCGCGGCCGCCTATCGGCAGACGGAGAGCTTCGAACCGACCATGCGCCGCTGGATCGTCTGGCAGAACGGGTCGCAACTGCAGGCCGCGCTGCTAGCGGAAGGAAAGCCGACCGGCATGGGCCGCCGCGGGCAGGCTCCCGCGGGTCGGCAACTGCTCCGCCAGGCGTTTTATAACACGGCGAATCAGCTGTATGTTTTGTTCTGGAATCCGTCGGGCCGGTTGGAATGTTGCGAACTCACCAAGTCGGCGGTGGTGCCGATTGCGGCGTTTCCGCTGCCGGTGAAGGACGCTAGCCGCCTGGTGGTCCGCTGCTTGGATGAGGTGCTCCACATCGCCGGCCCTCATGAGGGATTGACGTATTGGACCGCCAGCCTCAAAGGCAAAATCCTCTCGACGACGCTGGTGCACGGCTCGACCCTTCCTCTGCACGTTGCGACGCTCCAACCGGAGTTCGGCCGGCTGACAGCCATTTTTAATGAGCCAAGCGACCCGCCCACTATCGAGATGGTCCACCTCGACCCCCGCTACACCGCCAAGCCGTTTATCTCCCGCCGCGAACTCCCGATTGCCGGCCCTTTTCAGGAACTCGCCATGGACGCCGACCGGAACGGACGCTTCCACCTGCTGGTCACCACGACCGGCCGGCAGCTTTACTACTGTGGCCCCAATCTGGAACCGCTGCTGCTGGCTTCGGGCGAGGAGCGGTACTTCCCGCGGGTGCTGTGCCCCGGCCAGGTCTATCTTGGCTTTTACGAACGGGAAGCCGGCTTCCGGTTCCGGCAGTTCGCCACCAGCGCCAACCCGCCGGCGTTCTTGGAGTACCGGAATCTATGACGCGGCGGTGCTTCCTTTTCTTCCCCTGCTTTGCACCGAGCGCCCCCATGTTTACCCTCGAACTTCGCCTCTCCGGAGCTGATTTGACGGCCACACTCCGCAACCGGAGTAAAACGGCTCAGCGGTATCTCCACCAGTCGATGCTGCAACCGGTGACCCTGACGCTGGTGCACTCTTCGGGCCGGACCGTGGAGCCGGAAGATATGCGGGAGAGCGCCAAGTTTGACAACACGCCATATCGGCATCTGTATCAGACCCTGGCGCCGGGCGCGGCCGTGCCGCTGCTAACGGCGGCGGTTACCAAGGGCCAGCTCCGTTGGGGTCCGCTGTGGTGGGGCGATCTTGCTCCGGGACGTTACACAGCGACGGCTCACCTCGACCATCGGTTGAAGCAATGGGTGGACCGCGAAACGAAGCAGACCGGTACTTGGCCTGACTTGTGGACCGGGCCACTTACGTCCAATCCAGTGACGCTAAATATTTAATCAAGACGGCGAAAGGGCGAGCCGATACGACTTACAGATGCCGCCAAACGCCGCCAACTTCGTGGGTAGCAGTTCCCTCGTCTCGGACGTTCCTCAACTGCTGCAGAACCTGCCGGCGCTGCCAACCGTTTCGACGCGGCTGCTGGCTATGATGGGCCGGCCCGATGCGGACCTTAAGGCGGTGGGCACCCTGATTGCCTCGGACGGGGTGTTGACCGCCGAAGTGCTCCGGATTGCCAACTCGTCGATGTTTGGACTTCGCTCGGAGGTTCGTAGCGTCCTGCAGGCCATTGCTTTTCTTGGGCTTGAGCGCACTAAGGCGTTGGCGTGCACGGTCGCCATAAAAAATTATCTGGGGAACGCGCTGCAGATTCCGGCTTTGCAGCGGACGTGGCGCCACAGCCTGGCCGTCGCGGTGCTGGCCGACGAACTGGCCAACTGGACACAGGCCGACGGCGCCGAGGCCTACACCGCGGGAATTCTGCACGATCTGGGAGCGCTCGGCCTGATCGCGATGTCCCCGGCCCGGTACTTGAAGCTGCTCGATGAGGCGGTCACCTCGGAGATCTCCCTGCTCGACCTGGAGCGCATCCATTATGGTCTCGACCACTGTGAAGCCGGCGGGTTTCTGGCCGGAGTCTGGAATCTTCCTCCGTTCATGGGGGAAGTAATGCGGCAGCACCATGCCCCGCTGACGCAGGCCCCATTCACGCTGCTTGGACTCACCCATTTTGCTTCGCGTGGCGCGGACCTGCTGGGTTTCTCGGTCGTCAACCGGCCCCCGGACACCAGTTCGCCAAATGCACTCGAAGAGTTCTACGAGAAACTCGCGCCCCGGCAAAAGGAGCGCGTCGTATTGAATCTGGGCGACCTGCAACTGCTGATCGCCACCCGTGTGAACGCGATGGAGTCGTAGGGTCCGCGAAACCCGCTACGCTAGAGGAATGGGCCTCTCCAGCTCCTTCTTTGGGCAAAAATTCGGAATCTCGGAACGCGACCTCGATCGCTACCTCGCCGAGGCACTCGCGCGGGGCGCCGATTACGCCGACCTCTATTTCGAGTACCTCGCCACCTCGTCGATCTCGATTGACGAGTCGATTGTGAAGTCGGCCACGCAGGGCGTCTCGCTGGGGGTGGGCGTTCGCGTCATCTCCGGGGAACGCACCGGCTACGCCTATTCGGACGACCTGAGCCCCGCCAAGATTTTGAAAGCCGCGGCCACCGCGGCCTGCATTGCGGACTCGCCGTCCAAAGTCGACACGGTCGGCCTGACGCCTTCGCTGCAACACGACCTTTACCCGGTGCTCCGCGCTCCCATTGACCAGCCGCTCGAAGAGCGCGTCCTGCTGGTGAAGCGCGCCGATGCGGCCGCCCGCGCGAAAGATGCCCGCGTGATTCAGGTGCAGGGCTCCTATGCCGATTCCCTGCGCCACGTCCTGGTCGCCACCTCGGACGGCAAGCTGAGCTTCGACCGCCAGCCCATGGCCCGGCTCAACGTCAGCGTGCTCGCCCGCGAAGGCAACGGCATTCCGCAGCAGGGCTACTCCGGCGGCGGCGGGCGCGTGGGGCTCGATTTCTTCACGGGCGCCAACTCGCCGGAGGCTTACGCCGAAGAGGCGGTGCGCCAGGCGATTGTGCAGCTGGGCGCAGTGGAGGCTCCGGCCGGAGAGTCGGTGGTAGTCCTGGGCCCCGGCTGGCCCGGTGTGCTGCTGCATGAGGCGGTGGGCCATGGCCTGGAGGCAGACTTCAACCGCAAGGGCACCTCGGCGTTTTCAGGGCGCGTGGGGCAGAAGGTCGCGAGTGACTTGTGCACAGTGATCGACGATGGCACCATCGACAGCCGCCGCGGTTCGCTGAACGTTGACGACGAGGCCAACCCCACGCGGCAGAACGTTCTGATCGCGGCCCGCCTGTCGGGCGGCCGGTCCACTGGTTCCGGACGCCGCGAGAATTATCAACATATTCCCATGCCCCGCATGACTAACACGTTTATGCTGTCTGGCGCCTCGACGCCCGAAGAGATTATCCGCTCCGTGCCCAAAGGCATCTACTGCGCCAACTTCGCTGGCGGCCAAGTGGACATCACCAGCGGCAACTTCGTCTTCTCGGCGTCGGAGAGTTACCTGATTGAGGACGGAAAGTTGACGCGCCCGGTGCGCGGGGCGACGCTCATCGGCAATGGCCCGGAGGCCATGCAGTATATTTCGATGGTCGGCAACGATTTGAAGCTCGACCAGGGGATTGGCATCTGCGGCAAGGAAGGCCAGAGCGTTCCGGTGGGCGTCGGCATCCCCACCGTCCGTATCGACAAAATGACCGTGGGAGGCACGGCCCGCTAATGACTGAACAACAGCTCCGCGACGCGGCAGTCTCTGCCGTGCAGCAAGCCCTTGCGCTCGGCGCCACCGACGCGGAATGCACCATCTCCGACGGTAGCGAGTTCTCCGTCTCCGTGCGCCTCGGCGAAGTGGAGAAGCTGAAGGAAGCCGATTCCTGCGGCGCCGGCCTCCGCGTGCTTCTCGGCCAGAAGCAGGGCTCGTCGTACACGTCGGACCTGACGCCAGAAGGCATTCAACAGATGGTGGCCAGCGCCATCGACATTGCCCGGATCACGGAGCCCGATCCGTACGCCGGCTTGCCGGATGCGGCGGAGCTTGGCCAGCTTACAGGCGATCTGGCCCTGGCTTCGGAGCTGACCCTTTCGACGGCCGAGAAAATCGAACTGGCCAAACGGGCCGAGAAGGCCGCCCTCAGCCTGGACCCGCGCATTACCAATTCTGATGGCGCGTCGTTTGATTCGCACTCGGGCACTCGCGTTTTCGCCAACTCTCGCGGCTTTCTGGGCAGCTACCGTTCGACGAGTTGCTCGCTCTCCGCCGTTCCGGTGGCCAAGTCGGGCGACCGCATGGAACGCGATTACTGGTACTCCATCGGCCGCGACCACACGACGCTTGAATCGCCGGAGTACATCGGGCGCCTCGCCGCTGAGCGGGTGCTGCGCCGCCTGGGCGCGCGCAAGATTCCCACGCAGCAGGCGACCATCGTGCTCGATCCGCGCGTGGCCCGGTCGCTGGTGGGGCATGTGTTCAGCGCCGTGACTGGTGATGCGATCTATCGCAAGAGCTCGTTCCTGCTCGACAAGATCGATCAGAAAGTGGCGGCCGCGGCCGTGACCATCGTCGATGATCCGACGATCCCTGGCCTGTTTGGCTCCTCACCGTTTGATGACGAAGGCGTCCCCGGCCGCCGGAACGTGATCATCGAAAGCGGGGTGTTGAAGACGTATCTTCTCCACACTTATACGGCCCGCAAGCTGAGCCTGAAGACAACTGGAAACGCCTCGCGCGGCTTGACCGGGAGCCCGGGCACCGGCCACGGAAACCTGTATCTCGAAGCGGGCACGATGACGCCGGAGGAGATTCTGCGGGCGGTCGGCACCGGGCTGTTTATCACCGAACTGATTGGCCAAGGCGTGAATACGGTGAACGGCGATTACTCGCGCGGCGCCTGCGGCCTGTGGATTGAAAACGGCGAGCTCACCTACCCTGTTGCCGAAGTCACGGTTGCTGGTAACCTGAGCGAGATGCTCGAAAACATCCTCTACATTGGCAACGATCTGGAGTTCCGCGGCTCCACCTCGGCCCCCACGATCGCCATCGGGGGCATGACCATCAGCGGGGTGCAATGATCAAGATCGTTCTGCTGATCGTGCTCGTGTTCGGCGGCGCGGCGTATTGGTACATCTCGCAGCCGAAGGTCACCACGGGCCCCGCGCCGATTACGCCGGAAGCCAAGGCCTACGTGCGCAGCCTGCAACTGGCCGAGGTGGAGATGAAAGCGATTGAGAGCTTTGCCTCCCAACGCGTGGTCGAGATCACCGGCAAGATTACGAATAATGGCGACCGTAAGCTGAAGCTGGTGGAGCTCAATTGCGTCTTCGCCGATCCCTACGGCCAGCCGGTCTCCCGCGAGCGGGTGGCCATTGTGCGGGCGAGTAAGGGCGGCCTGGCCCCTGGCGAAACCAAGGCCTTCCGTCTGCCTTTCGATAACCTTCCGCCCGGTTGGAATCAGGCGCTTCCGCAACTCGTCATCGCCCAGATCGAATTCGAATAACCCATGTCCAAACTGCTTCTCGTCGAGGATGACCCCGACCAGCTCGAGATCCGCACGCTGATCCTGGAGCAGGCCGGGCATTGCGTTTTCGGCGCGGCCTCGAGCACCGAAGCGTTGGCGCTGGCCCAGGAGCACCAGCCTTCGTTGGTTGTAATGGATCTTCGCCTGCCCCGCACGACCGACGGGATCGCGCTGATCTCCGCGCTGCGCGCGCTGACGCCCGCGCCCCGCATTGTCGTCCTTTCGGGCTGGACGGCTGACCTGGCCACCGCGCCCGATGTCGACGCCGTGCTGGCCAAACCTGTGCGCACCCCCGAACTGATCCATCTCATCGCCCGCCTTTCGGCGTGTCTGCTCTGCCTCCTGTTCCCGCTAGCCGCGGCCACGATCGAGTTGAAGGAACCCGCAGAAGTTCTGGCGGAGATCACGGCGCCGGTCTCCGATTGGCAGACCCAACCGAAGATCGCGGACGTTCTGCTGGACGGACAACCGAAGGTCCAAATCCCGCTCGTCGCTCCGCGGCAGACGGTGTTCCTCGGGCGCCTATCCGCCGGCCGCCACGAGGTGACGTTGGCTAACGCGAGCATCAAACTCTCCGTAACCTCGGAGCCGATTCATGTCCATACGCCGGTGCTGTTTGAGCGGAAGAACGCGATCGGCAAGTTCACCGACGCGCCGCTGCTGACGTACGTCGAGTGGCTCAACGAGAACGGGCAGAAGGTGCTGCAGTACTCGGTGATCTTTTCGAATGAAGACGGTGGCACGTCCACTCGCTATCTGATGGCCCGCTGGGGCCGCACCACCGACATCGAGTTCGTCTACAAGGTCTACTTCCGTCCGGATGGTTCGAAGGAGAAAGCGATCATCCAGGGCCGCGGGCATAAGGATCTGGTTTTCACCGGGCCGTTTGAAGACAGCCATCCGCTGCTGATGCCCGTGACGGACAACAACATGGTGGCCGGCGAAGGCCCTTCGGCGGTCCGCTACCAGCCGGCGGCCATGCTGGTGGATCTGCAGTCCGCCTCGCGGGAATCCGTGATGGATCAGGCACCCTTCACGTGGCAGGCCATGACGAAGGAGCTGATCCGCGAAGGCAAGCTGCGCCCGTTCGGCACGGAGCGCGGCGAAGATATCTCCGATCCGCGGAACTATTTGTATCTTGAATTTGCGGTGAAGAACCAGATCTCCCGCGTGGCCGCGATGGTGAAACTACGAAACGAACCCAAATGGCGGATGTCGCATCTCGGCGTCCCCGGCGCGGGGGTGGAACGCGATGGCTGGGTGCGCACCACGATCGAACTGCCTCCCGGTACGGCGGCGAAGGATGTGGCCGAGATTAGCATTCAGTGTCTCGCCGCGGACCGCGCCAGGCAGCTTGGCCGCTGCGAGATCCCGGCGGTCGGGAAGGCGTTTTTCCTGCGGCCGGACATGCTTCCCGGCGAATCGTTCTTCAGTTCCGGCGCCCACGCCCCCATTGTTCTGCGGGTGGGGGAAGCGTGGTCATGGACCTTAAGCTCAAAGTAATTCCGCGCAGCCCCTGCACCGAGTTTGCCGGGGAGATGTCGGACGGCACCGTGAAGATCAAGCTCAAGGCGGTGCCCGAAGACGGCAAGGCCAATGCGGCGTTGATCGCGTTTCTGGCCAGTCACTATGACGTGCCGCAGTCTGCGGTGGAGATCCTTTCCGGCGCTACTTCGCAGCGGAAACTGGTGCGGGTGCACCTTT
The DNA here is from genome assembly GCA_001464575.1 of Acidobacteria bacterium Ga0077553. Classification (GTDB taxonomy): domain Bacteria; phylum Acidobacteriota; class Terriglobia; order Bryobacterales; family Bryobacteraceae. The sequence goes on from LNFE01000209.1 coordinate 109,778, forward strand.
AGCTTTAAGGTAGTCCTCGGCCAGCCGTTTGGCTACTTTCTCCGCGACATCCGCCGCCGCGCCTTTGAACTTTCCGCCGAGCGACTCCTGGGTCGTCGACCAGATGACGTCGCCCTCCGCCGTCACCAAGCGCACCGACGCGGTCGCTTCGTGCTTTCGTTCGACGATGCGCTGCGCTTCGCTATCGCCCACCTGCGCACCGATGCCGCGGCCCAACATGGAACCCCGGTTACTTCCGGCTCCGATGCTGGTTCGCGCGGAGATTCCCTCGCTGGTTTGAAAGGTGTCGGTGAAGATCAGGTCCTCGGCCGACCCGCGGAGAATGGCGTCGGCGCGATCCGGATTTTCCGTGAGTTGAAAGAGTTTGGTGGCTTGAATCGCGGTGATGATCATGTCGCGCATGTGGCCGGCAGTGTCGCCGCCGTTCAGCTTCTCGACGCAAATGCGCCTCACCTGCAGCAGTTCTTCGCCGTGCAGACTGGCCGCCAACAAGAACAGTACGAATCTCATCCTTTACCCGCCTTCCGCGCCTCTTCATCCTGGAAGGTGACCTTCCGTCCGGTGCGGGCTTCAAGGCTTACTAGCAGCGCCCGCACGTCGCTTTTTTCGACGCGGAAGATCATCGCCTGCTGCCGCCCCTCGGCGTCTTCATAGCCGACCGTCAGGAAGTGTTTTCGTGTCTTCGCCAGGAGGAAAATGGGCGACACCAGCACGGCGGAGAGATACCGCCGGTCCACCTTCTGGCCGTACTCCAACTGGTTGATCCGTTCGAAGGGCACTGTCAACGCCTGCTTCTTGAACTGCACCACCAATTGCGCCGCGTCGGCGGTGTTCATTCGCGCCTCGGCCTTCTCCTTCAAGTCGGCGACGGTTCCCCCGATGTACTCCACCCGGCCTCCCGGCCCCGCGGCCAGCGCCAATGCTCCCCAGATGAAAAACGCGAGTAAGCGCATGCATGGGGGAAGTGCAAATCTCCGCCGTATCCTCTCGGCATTTTTTGGGCATGATGGTAGCAGTGGACGACGTCATCATCTCTCCGGATACCCGCCGCGCGAATCGCATTCCCCCTGGCCAATCGCAGACCGTGAAATGGCCGGTTCTCGATGCCTTCGGCCCGCCTGATCTGGACGCCTCCCGCTGGACCCTCACCGTGACGGGCCTGGTTGAGCAGGAGGTGACCTTTAGCTGGGAGCAGTTCCTGGCGCTGCCCCGCGTGAAGGTCCATTCCGATTTCCATTGCGTGACGCGGTGGTCGCGGCTCGACAACCTTTGGGAGGGTGTCTCGACGCGCCATCTGGTGGAACTCGCGGGAGGCGTTAAGCCGGAGTGTACCCACGTTCTTGCCCACGGCTACGACGGCTCCTGGACCACCAATCTCCCGTTGGCCGACTTCCTGGCGGAGGACGCTCTCGTCGCCATCACCCACGACGGTGAGCCGTTGACGCTCGAACATGGCGCCCCGGCGCGGCTGGTGGTTCCTTTGCTGTACGCCTGGAAGTCCGCCAAGTGGCTCCGGGCGCTCGAATTCCTTTCGGCCGACCGGGCGGGATTCTGGGAGCGGAACGGTTACCATATGCACGGCGACCCCTGGAAGGAGGAGCGCTTTGGTTGGTAGGGCGCCGTTTTTTCTCGGGGTGCTTTTGCTCGCCGCCCAACTCGGCGCCATTGCATATTCCCGTTTCACGCCCCTGCGGTATTTTTGCTGGGCCCCGTTTGATCAACAGACGCAGTATCGGATCGCGGTTTCGATTGGCGGGGAAGGGTTGACGGAGATGCAGGTGCGGCGCCGCTACCGCCGTCCCGCCGAAGGCACCGACAACCGCAGCGCCCACCATCTGTTCGACCTGATCGAACGCGCCGAAAGGAAACTTGAACCGGCGGGACGCAGCCAAGTCACCGTCGTCTACAGCATCAATGGCGGTCCGGAAGACATATGGCAATACCCGCGGCGCTAACCCGGCCCTTCCGGCTGACCGGCCTCGAACTGCCGCCGCAGACGGTGCTGATCTGCCGTCTGCTGGCGCTGACCCTGCTTCTCACTTGGCATGTTCAGCATTTCCAAACGCCGTTTCTTTCGTTCCTGCCGTTCTTGGAGGAACTCCCCGGGGTCCCGTTCCAACGGACGCTGCAGGCGACCGTCGTCCTCGGCTCGCTGGCGATCCTGTTCTCGACGCGACTGCGGCTAGCGGCCTTCGTCACCGGCGGGGCGCTGCTGCTGGCCGTGGTCAGTTCGCGGGCTTACTACGGGAATAACAAAGCCTTCACGGCGCTGCTGCTGCTGCTGGCGGCCGCCGGCGACGTTCGCCTGCTCCGCTGGCAAGTGGCGATTCTCTACTTCGGGGCTGGTTTAAACAAAGCGTTTGACCCGGACTGGCACTCCGGCCAGTTCTTTCACCATTGGGCGGGGACGCGTCTCGAGAATCCGCTTTACTTGTGGGCCGCCCCGCTGCTGCCACCTCTGGTGCTCGGCAAGATCTTCTGCTGGGGCACGATCGTCGTGGAACTGGCGTTGGCGATCCTCATGCTCTTCCGGCGTTTCGCCTGGCCGGCGATTTGGATTTCGGCGCTCTTTCAATGCGGCCTGTTGCTGTTTACCGGGCAGACCTTCACGCTCTTCTTTTTCGCCTCGCAGATTGCGCTGTTCGCCTTCGTCGAATGGCCACAGGAGCGCATCACCGTGATCTGGGACGGCGAGTGCGGCTTCTGCGCGCAGACGAAAGACCGCATCAATCGCTTCGATTGGGACGGCATCTTCCATTGGGTGCCGCAGCAGACCAACATCGGGGAACGGTGGGGGCTAACGCGCGAAACGCTGGCCAACGCGATGTACACGGTCTCCGGCGGCTACGTCCGGCATGGCTACGCCGCGTTCCGGGCGATGATCGTTTGGCTGCCCGTATTCTGGTATGCCGCGCTGGCTGCCGTGGTGCTGGCGCCCCGGCCGGCTGTGGTGGCGCTGCTGCTGCTGCTCACGCCTTTGTCGAACCCGGTGGGCGAGGCGATCTACCGGTGGGTGGCGCGCAATCGGCACCGGTTTGGCGACCAAAGCTGCGCCCTGCCTAATCGTCCTCCGTCCTGAGCCGTTTTCGGCGCCGATTGCGAGTTATCTGGCATGCCTACCCACGCCCCTGGCTCGATGGAACACCTAGCCCTCCGCCTCGCCGCCCGCACCGGGCTACGGACCACCACGTGCCGGAACGTTCTCTCTGGCCGGTACCGGAAGTACAACCGCACCATTCAGCTCCGGGCCGCGAAAGGCATCGAGAGCATTATCCAATCGGATGGCGGTTCGCCGAGCGTCTACGCCGACTCCGGATCTTCCGCGCCCAAGGACAGCAGTTTTCTCGGGAACCTCGCCTCGGCCATCGTGAGCGGGTATGTCACCTTCGGCAGTAACCTTGCCAAGCATGCCGCCAAAGGCTTTGTCGCGTGGGTCACCGGCGCCGGCGCCGGCACCGGCGGTTCCGAGGAAGGAGAAGGCGACGGTGACGGCGAGGGCGAAGGTGGCGGAGAAGGCGAAGAGGAGGAGTAGCGCTAGGTCGTCAATACGCCGTGCAGCTTCTCGTTCATCAGGTCCTTCACGTACAGCTTCAACTTCTTGAGCCGGGCTTCTTCGAGCTGCTCCTGGTCGGAGAGAAATTCCTGACTCTCCATTTGGGTCACGCGCCGGTCTAACTCAGCGTGTTTTTGAGCCAGCAGCCGGAACTCCTCGCTCGTCGCCATCAGATGCGCTTTTAACTCATCCTGGTTCTGCAATTCCATGAACTTGGAACCTCCTTTTTAAACTTCAGGTAATGGCAACCTACACCTTTCGCCGCTCCATGACAAGGGCATCCTCCCGCGGGTCGCGGTAGTAATCTTTCCGCCTTCCGGTTACGACGAAGCCCACAGTGCTATAGAGCGCTAGGGCCGCCGCATTGCTCTCGCGCACCTCCAGGAACACGGTTCCCTCGAGCGCTGCGGCCAACAAGGCCGACGCCAGCCCTCGCCGCCGATACTCCTCGGCGATCTCCACCTGCAACAATTCGCTCTCGCCCTCGCCGAGGTTTCGCACAGCGGCCCAGCCCCGTACGGCCCCTTCCAACTCCACCACCCAGATCTCGTAAGCGGCCCATTCCGCCGGCGCTTCGTCTGGCCGGCCGCGCCGGACGATCACAGCAGTTCCTCCCAGATTCGCTTCTGTTCGCGGCCAATCGCCTCCCAGCCAAACTGCTCTATAGCAATTTCCTCCGCCCGGCGCGCCAGCCGCTCGCGCCGTTCGCCGTCCCGCAGCAAGGTGACGATCCCTTCCGCCATCGCCGCCGCGTCCGCCGCCACCCACACGCTTTCGCCGTGGCGCAGACCGAGCCCGTCGCATCCGCTCGGCGTCGCCACCACGGCGCGCCGCATCGCCATGGCTTCGAGCACCTTCAGGTTCGTCCCAGCGGAGACCAGCGTCGGAGCCAGCACCAGATTGGTCGACTCGTAAAAGGGCACGACATCCGCCACGAACCCGTGGAAATCCAACCCCTCCGGAATCGCCGCATAGAGTTCCGGCCGGGGCCCCGCGATGACGGTCAACTCCGCCGCGGGCTCCTGCGCCAGGACCAGCGGCCATACTTGATCCCACAGGAAGCGGAAGGCGGTGACGTTCGGGAAATGACGAAACGAACCCACGAAGAGGACCCGCTTCCCTGCCCCTTCGGGCGTGGCCCGGAAGCGGGCCAGGTCGACCCCGTTCGGCAAAACGCGCACTCGCGTGGGTTCGGCCAGCAGGGCGGCGTCTTTCTCCGCCATGGCCATGACGCGCCGGAAGCGGCGCACCGCGGTCTTCTCAAACCGTCGCCATCGCCACGCGCTCCAGCGCGCCCCCATCTGCTGGTAGAGGTCGAAGGTCACATCGTGCTCGACGAGGATGTCGCCCGGGTACCGCGCCAGATACGTGTACTCGACCTGCAGCAGTTGCCACTTCTCGCGGTCTCGCGCCAAGCGCTCCCGCACCGCGCGGCTCTCATACTCGCGCACTTCCGGCGGCAGCAGGCTTGCCCAGCGGGGCTCCCGGTAGCGGGGCATCTCGAAGAGCACGGCCTCGTGGACGAGTTCCAGCACCGGAGCTGCGTTGTCGGAGCTGCCGGGCTCGGCGAAGCAGTAGAACCAGATGTCGAAGTCCTTGGCGGCCTCCCGCAGCAGCGAGTAGATCCGCACCGCTCCGCCATGACCCAACGGCCAGGGGAAGTACGGCGACAGGATGGCCACACGCGGCCGCCCGGTAAGCGCCCGCCCGGCCAGGGTTACGCTCGCCGCGGAGGGCCGGCTCCGTTCCCGGGCCATCGGCCACCACGACGGCCGCAGCCAAATGCGGTCGAGCGGCACGCCGGCCACGAATAGCGCGGAGGCGATGGCCGACCGTACGCGCAGATGATGGCGCTCGCCGCGGGCGTTGAACGCCAGCATTTTCCGCGGCGCGGCTTGAAACACCAGCCAGCACAGCGAATCCCGCCCCAGCAAAAAGGGTGCCAGGCCAATCCGCTTCGGCCCCAGTTGCATCCGCAACTCCGCCAGGGACGGCGCGTGGAGTACAAGAGGAATGCCAAACCCCAGCGGCTCGCCAATCGAGACGACGTAGTGTTCCCGGTCAGGCTCGAGGGCTAGAATCTCCTCATACATCGCCCGGACCCGCTCTACCGGACCGGAGGCGAAATGCACCACCACGGCTTCGGCTTCGTATCCCAACAACTGCCGCAGGGCCTTCCGCATGCTATTCCTTAGTGCTATATAGCACTAAGACTCCCAGCAGCGGCAGCACCGCAGTGCCCCAACAGACGGGCCCAAAGCCATACTGATCGACCACCCGGCCGACGAGCGGCGACGTGACGGCCTGCATCAGCGCATAGGCGGCGGTCAGCGAGGCGACGGCGAACCCGGCCCGCCCCGCGCCGAACAGGTCGAGCGGCAAGGCATAGACATTGACACTGAGGATGAGGGAGCCGAGGAAGCTCATCCCAATAGCGACCGCCGCCCAGAGGGCACTGGGCATGGCCGGCACGGCCACCGTCGCCAAGCCGAGCACCACGGCCCCGACGAACGCCGCGCGGCGCCGGGCGTCCGGCGCAGGCAAGCCGCCCTTCATCCAACGGAACGCGAGCGTCCCGCCAATTACCCCGCCGCCCACGGCAAACACGGGCGGCAGCCAGGCCAATTCGCCGCTACCCCAGACTTTGACGAGGTACGCCGTCGTCCAGGAACTCCACAGCGCGTAGGCCATCATTCCTAACCCGTTGGCCAGGAGCACGCCCCAATAGGCGCGCCGCCGCAACAGATCGCCCACCGGCGCGGGCGCCTGGGTCACGGCTTGTTCCGGAGCGCCCTTGGTGGCCCACCACATCAGCGGGATCCACAGAAAGCCGAGCAAGCCCGGCCCCAAAAACGCCTGCCGCCAACCGAAGTACTGCGTCGCCCAGTTGATCCACAGCGGCGCCAGGATCATACCGAGCGAAATGCCGATCTGGTTGCTCGCCGTGCCAAACGCCCGTTCTTCCGGCGGCAGAAATGTGCCAAACGCTTTGCCGGTGGCCGGAATGCCCCCTCCCTGCGCGAAGCCCAGCAACATGCGGAAGCCCACCAGGCTCCCCAAGCCGCCCACCCAGCTCATGCCGACGGTGGCGATTGACCACAACCCCACGGTCAATGCCGAACCTCCGCGTAGGCCGATCCGGTCGAGCGTCAACCCCAAGACGGCCGCGCCGACGGCATAGATCAGCGCGTAGGCGGTGATGAGGTAGCCGAAGCCCTCATAGCTCAGCGCGAACTCCTTCCGGATTACCGGCTCGAGGGCGGCGAACAGTTGCCGGTCTAGATAGTTCAGGGTCGACGACAGTACAAAGATCGCGACAGCCACCCAACGTGCCTGCACTCTCAATCGAACTTCACCCGCGTCACTTCCCGTGTTTTACTCAGATACTCGACCGTTACGGGGCGCACCGGCTTCTGCGGGCCACAGCTAAGCTTCACTTCGCTCGATCCTTCCAGGTTCAACTGCGCCACGTTCTTGACCGTTAGCGGAGTGAGCTTCTTATCTTCGCCGCGCACCTGTAGCCGCAGCGTGCCTCCGACGCAATCCACGCGCTCCAGTTTACCGGTTAGAGAGGCATCGCCCTTGGGCCCTTCCCACCACTCTTCCACCTTGCCCTTCACCGGCCCCTTGCCGTCGTTGGCCTTGGCCTCCGCCATGCGAATCCGGTTGAGAGCCTCCTGGCGCAGCCGTTCAATTTCGGCGCGCTCCTTTTCTTCTTCCGCCCGCTTGGCGGCCAACTCGGCCTCCACGCGCCGCTCCTGTGCGGCTAACCGCTCGGCGTGCAGCTTTTCGCGCTCGGCCCGCGTCGGCGCGGCCTTTTCAGCGGCCACTAGGCATTTGGTCTCCTCGGCGAACAGTTCGGCTTTGGCAAACGACGCGGCGGCCTTCTTCCACAACTCGACATCGCGCATCGCCAATCCCGCGGCGTGGCGCCAGCGCTGGGCCCGCCGGCTTTCTTCGGTTTCTAGGGCGGCCATCTGCACGTGCGGCTCCGGCCAGCGGGGCCACTTCTGCGCCTGTTCTTCGAGCTGAGCCATCGTCAAGCCCTTCAGTTGCGGCGCCGGGCCGTTCCAGCGGGCTAGCAGGTCCGCAGTCTCCTGGGCATTCAGGATCTCTTCGCGCCAACGTCGGGGATCGATGGGTTTTCCGTTCAGCGCGGCGGTGGCGAACTGGCCGCGGGCCAGATGCCCCTTGGCCTCCTCGGTAATCACGGCCTCTTTCACGCCGATGGAGTTTCCCCACGAGACCACCGGGTCCAGCCCCTTCGACAGGTTGGCCAGCAAAACGCGGGTCTTGCCGCTGTAGCGGTCATCGGTGAAGAGCAGATGGATGCGGGCCCAGGCGAGGTCCGGCCGTGCCACGGGGGCGCCGACGCGGACGCGCGGTCCGTCGACGGCTAGCGTCGAATACAGGGCGATGACGCCGCGCTCGATCTCCTCATCAAATGGCAGGGTGTTTTCGCGGATCAACAGGGCCGCCAGTTCGCCAGGGTCCACCGCTCCGGCCAGATAACCGCCGGGGCCGAGCCGCAACTTCCCCTCGCCTTTGCCGAGGACGAACGTGATCGGCCAGGACGGCGTCAACTCCTTGCCGAACTGCGCGCTGAGCGTATGCTGCACCTGCACGGCCAGCGCGAGCGCCTCGCGCGCTTCCTTGTCCTTGCCGTTCGTGTAGACAGTAAACGGCTCGCTGCGGAAGACGCTCCACTTGTCCGCCCCGGCCAGCCCACAGGCCAGCATCGCTGCTACTGCAATCAGTCTCACGAGCCCATGCTAACGCAGCAGCATCGGGGCGGAAACGACCATCGCCTTGGCCGGTTCGTCCGAGACGCCGCGGTAGGAGTGCAGTTCCGAGGAATCAAAGTAGCAGCAGTCGCCCGCATGGAGTTCGTGCTCTTCATCTTGATACTGCACGGCCAGCGTGCCGGCCATGACATAAAGGAGCTCGGCACCGGGATGGAGATGGGCCGTCGCCTCGCCCTCCTTGGCCTGCGGGAACTCGGCCAGGTAGGCCTCGAGCGGTTTGTTGGTGGCCTTAAACGCCAGGACTTCGAAGAAGAAGTTGGGCTTTTCGAGTTCGGGCCGGTTGGGGAATTTCATACGCTCCTCCTGCCGGACGATCTCAAACATTCCTTCCTTACGGCGGCTGCCGAAGAAGTACTCCATGCCGACATCGAAAACCATCGAGAGCCGCGCCAGCGTCGGCAAGGTGGGCACCAGCTTTCCGTTCTCCAGTTGGGAGATCATGGAGGCCGAAAGGCCGGTGTGGCGGCCCAACTCGGTGAGCGCGATCTTTTTCCGCAGCCGCAGCTGCTTCAGTTTTCGCCCAAGTTCGTAGGAGTTGAGGAGACGGTTGATGGTATCGGGACCACTTTCGAAGTCTGACATGAACCCATTTTAGCGCAGGTTAAAACGCTTTCAGTGCGTTATGTGCCACTGAAATGACTTTCAGTGGGGTCTAGTATTGACCTCCCCCCGCTGTTAGGTTGGATTCAGAGGCATTTATCAAATGGCAACCGCCCTTAGCAATCCTACTTTATACAACCCGGCCTTACTGGCCCCTCCGGCTCCGCAGGTGGTAGAGACCCCGAAACCTGAGCCGATTATCGATGCTGATGCCGAGCTGGTCCCGCTCGCGAAAATGGGTGACCAAGCCGCGTTTACCGAACTTGTTAACCGCCACTACCAATCCTGCCTCAAACTTGCCCGCTCCATTCTGCGCGACCACGAAGACGCCGAAGACGAAGTCCAAAATGCTTACACGAAGGCGTTCCTGCACCTGGGTGGCTTCGAAGGCAACTCCCGCTTCTCGACCTGGCTTTCGCGGATAGTGGTGAATCAGTGTCTGATGCGCCTCCGCCAGCTTCGCCGCGCCCAGTTCACTTACCTCGACGATCCCGGCGCCGACGAGAACCAGACCAAGTTCGAACTCCGCGATACTTCCGAGAACCCGGAACAGCGTTATGGTCGCAATGAAGTGGCCTCCTTGTTGCAGAAAGAGGTGAACCGGATTCCGCCACTCCTCCGCAAGCCCCTGCTTCTGCGGGAGTCGATGCGGTTGCCCTTGGCTGATGTGGCGCAGCAGCTCGACATTTCCGAGGCGGCGGCGAAATCGCGGCTCCTGCGGGCTCGCCGGGAGTTGAAGGACCGGTTGAGCAAGCACCAGGGTCGCCTCGGCGCGGCAACGCTTCTCAGTTAGCTATACTGAAGGCGATGTTGTTTCCCCGCGCATGAAGCTGAGCGTGCCATTGTACAGAGGGATTGAATCCCTCTATGGAACTCGGGATGAAAATATACGGCTCCTTGAAGCCGCGCTTCATGTGCGTACCCGTCTCCTGAGCGACTCCCTTGAAATTGAGGGGGAGTCACTCGGGGTGGAACGATGCGGTCAAATTCTGAGTGAGTACTCGGATTTGATCCGCGAAGGGCACGTTTTCGCCAATGGCGATTTGAACAGCTATCTCCGGGTGGTCACCGGAGATAATGCTGTTTCTCTGCGGGCGCTGGTGGCCAGTGGACGGCAACGCAACTTCGGCAAGAAGGTATTGGCGCCGAAGACGATTAATCAGCGGCGTTACCTCGAAGCGATCGAGCGGAATGACCTTGTGTTTGGCATCGGCCCGGCCGGTACGGGCAAGACGTACCTGGCGGTGGCGATGGCGGTTTCCGCATTGCTGACCAAGCGCGTTTCGCGGATCATTCTGACGCGGCCGGCCGTTGAGGCGGGCGAGAAGCTCGGCTTTCTTCCCGGCACGCTGCAAGAGAAGATTGATCCTTATCTGCGGCCGCTGTACGACGCCATCTACGACATGCTCGAGGCCGAGAAGATTGAAAAGTTCACGGAACGCGGCGTGATTGAAGTAGCGCCGCTGGCGTTCATGCGCGGACGGACCTTGAACGACGCGTTTATCATTCTCGACGAGGCGCAGAACGCCACGCCCGAGCAGATGAAGATGGTGCTGACGCGCCAGGGGTTCAATTCGAAGATGGTGGTGACCGGCGACGCTACCCAGATTGACCTGCCGCACGGGCGGCGCTGTGGCTTGATCGATGCGCTTGAAATCCTGAAGGGCGTCGAGGGCATCAGCTTTGTCAGCTTCGATGAAAAAGACGTGGTTCGCCACAGTCTCGTGCAGCGCATTGTGAAGGCGTACGAGCGTTACCACGAAGCCAGTGGCGCTGGCCGCCAACTTGCCCTCCGCCTTACGGAAGCCGCCGCGGCCGCCGAAGCTGCCGAGTCGCTTCCGTCGCCTCCCATTTCTTAACTCCTTATACCCATGTCCCCAGACGGCAGTAGTATTTTGTTCCAGGGAGTCAAGCGGTCCATTCCGCTGGACCGTCGGCGCCTCCGCGCTTTCCAAACGCGACTGACCGAGGAGGTCGCCTCCGGGCGTCCCTTTACGGTTCTGGTGGCCAATGATGGCGAACTGCAACGGCTCAACCGGGAGTTTCTTGAGCACGACTACCCGACGGACGTGCTGAGTTTTCCGGGCGAGGTCGAGCTGGGCGAGATGGCCATTTCGGCGGACCGCGCTTTCGAGCAGGCGGCCGAGTACGGGCACGACGTCTCAACCGAGATCGAGATTCTGATGCTGCATGGTCTGCTGCATTTGCTGGGGCATGATCACGAGACGGACCGCGGGAAGATGCGCCGCCTCGAAACGAAGTGGCGACAGACCCTCGGGCTTCCCGCGGGTCTGATTGAACGGACGAAAAAGTAGTGAGCATCGCGTTTTTCGCCACCCTCGCCCTTCTAGCCGGTTTGGTCGTTCTGGCCAGCTTCGTTCAGCTTCTCTATCTCGAATCGCTGCGGCTGCGCTCGCGGGAGTCGAACGCCCTGATCCATTTCAAGGAGTCGCTCGAAGATCGCCTGGGCATGAAGCTCGAAACGGGCGCCCTGACGTTCTCGCTGATTAAGCACTCGCTCATCGCCCTTCTTGGCGTATTTGCCATGGCTTTCATGGGCATGGGGCACAAGGAGTTCTGGTATGGTTTGGCGGAAGCCGGGGTGGCGGCGTGCGTTGCCGTGCTCTTGTGCTCGCAAATCATTCCCCAGCTGCTGTATCGCAAGACGTCCGCCTTCTGGCTGCTGCCGTTCCTGCCACTCGTGAAGCTGCTCGCGCTGCTCGCCTCGCCGGTGATAGCGATTCTGCGCTTTCTGCAGGCGCTGACCGAGCTCGGATCAGCCGATGAACAGGCCGAGGAGCAGGACGAACAGATTGAAGCGCTCATCGCCGCCGGCAAGGAAGAGGGGCTGATTGAAGAGGAAGACCGCAAGCTGATACAGAGCGTCGTGGAGTTCGGCGATAAGACGGTGAAGGAAGTGATGACGCCGCGTCCGCGGATGGTCGCGATTGAGAAGGGCGCCACCGTGGCGGCGCTGCGGGAACTGGTGATCAATGAGCAGTATTCGCGCATCCCGGTTTACGACGGCACCATCGACGATGTGGTTGGATTCATCCACGTGCGCGACATGTTCATGCAGGACGAGAAGCACCAGTCGGCCCACGTCTGGGAACTGATGCGGCCCATCCGCAAGGTGCCGGAGTCGAAGAAGGTGACCGATCTGCTGCGCGAGATGCAGCAGGATGGCGCACATATGGCGGTCGTGATCGACGAGTACGGCAGCACGGCCGGGATCTCCACGATGGAGGACCTGGTTGAAGAGATTTTCGGCGAGATCCGCGACGAGCACGAGCCCACGCAGGACATCGCCCCGGACGGCGAAGGCGCCTGGATCGTCTCGGGGTCTTTCGACGTCGACCATCTGAAGGGCCTGCTCGAATACCGCCCGGAAGAGGAGTTCGAATCGACGACCGTCGGCGGGTTGGTGGCCGAGTGGCTGGGCCGCGTTCCCCGGGTGGGCGAAGGAGCCGAGCGGGATGGCATACGCTTGGAAGTACTGGCGGCGAACGACCGGCGCGTAGACCGCGTCCGCGTATCCCGCATGGAAGAGGAGATTGAAGAAGAACTGAATGCCTAGGCGCCTCGCATTTCGCGCCGGAACCGCGTCCATCATTGGACTGCCCAACGCCGGAAAATCCACGCTGCTGAACGCTCTGATCGGAGAGAAGCTGGCCATCGTCAGCTCGAAACCGCAGACCACGCGGACCGCCCTCGACGGGGTGTTGACCACGCCGTCGGCTCAAATTGTTTTTGTCGATACCCCCGGCATCCACAAGTCGGACACGCCCTATAACCAGAAGATGATGCGGTCCGTCCGCGCCTCGCTCGACTCGATCGATGTCCTCGTTTTCGTGCACGATGCGCAGCGGGTGATCTCGACCGAGGTGGAAGGCGCCCTCGATCTGGTGAAGAAGGCGAACGTCCCCACGGTGCTTGTCCTCAACAAGATCGACCTGGTCGACGACCCGAAGAAGGTTCTCGGCCTGCTCGAACAGTTCCCGAAGCACTATGAGTTTGCGGCCTACGTCCCCATCTCCGCGCAGTCCGGCGAAGGGGTGGAGCAGGTGCGCGATGAGATCATCAAGCTGCTGCCGCGGGCGTCGAAGATTTACCCGGACGACCACATCACCCAGATGCCCTCGCGCTTTCTGGCCGCGGAGATGATCCGCGAAAAGATCCTCGCCGAGACCCACCAGGAGGTTCCGCACGCGGTCGCCGTTCTGGTGGATACGTGGGAGGAGACGCCGAAGCTGACCAAGATCAGCGCCACCGTTTACGTCGAGCGCCAAGGGCAGAAGACGATCGTGATTGGCCAGAAGGGTGCAATGTTGAAATCCATCGGCACCGCGGCGCGTCTTGAGATGGAGGAGTTCTTCGGCACGAAGATCTTTCTTGAACTCTTCGTGAAGGTCCGGCCGGACTGGCGGAACCAGCCCGAGTTCCTGAATGAGTTAGATTGGAGAAGAATGACGGGAGAACGTGATGAATAAACTGGCAATTGCCCTGTGCTGCGGAGTGATGAGCCTGGGCTTGGCCGTCGCCGCGGACCAGAAGGAAGATGACCGGCTCTACGACCAGATCCGCCTCCGCCTCGCCGGCGACCCCGACGTGAAAGGTGGCGCGCTGGAGGTGGATGTGAAGGACGGCGTAGTGACCTTGAAAGGGATCGTTCGCACAGATAAGGCAAAGGCCAAGGCCGAGAAACTGGTGATGAAGATGAAGGGCGCCAAGAAGGTAAATAACGATCTCCGCGTCTCGCCCACCGGCAGTATCGAATAGCCCGATGCCCCGCGTTCGCTTCGCCCCTTCTCCCACCGGATACCTCCATATCGGTTCCGCCCGCACGTTTATCTTCAACTGGCTTTACGCCCGGAAGAACGACGGCACCATGATTTTGCGCCTCGACGATACGGACGTCGAGCGCAACACCCAGGCTTCGATCGACTCGATCTTTGACGGGCTGCGATGGCTCGGCCTCACTTGGGACGAGTACTACCGGCAGTCCGAACGGCTGGATCTGCACAAAGAGATGGCCAGCCGCATCCTTGCCGCCGGACTAGCCTATCGCGACTTCACCCCCGCGCAGACGGACGAAGAGGAGCGCGCCGGCGACGCCGGACCGTGGCTGTTCAACGCCGGCATGCGAGAGATTTCGACGGAGGAGTCCGACCGCCGGGCCGCGAGCGGCGAGCCGTTTGTTCTCCGCTTCCGCGTTCCCCGGGGCGAGAACCGCGCGGTGAAATTCAAGGACTCCGTCTTCGGCGACCAGTACAAGAAGGCCGACGAGATCGAAGACTTTGCCCTGCTTCGCTCGAATGGGATGCCGACCTACCATATGGCATCCTGCGCCGATGACGTGGACCTCCGCATCGATCACATCATCCGCGGCCAGGACCACCTCACCAATACCTTCAAGCACGTCCTGATCTTTGAAGCCCTCAGCGGCACGAAGCCGAAGTTCGCTCACCTGCCGCTGCTCATTGCTCCGGACGGCGCGAAGCTGTCGAAACGCAAGCACGGCCCCGTTGTCAGCGTGACCACGTATCGCGACGCCGGTTTTCTGCCGCAGGCCTACATCAACTTCCTGTGTCTGCTCGGTTGGTCGCCGAAGAATAACCGCGAGCAGATGTCGCTTCAGGAGCTGATCGACGCCTTCAGTTTCTCGGGCGTCAACCGTTCGAACGCGGTGGTGAACTTCTCCGACGAAGATCCGATTGATCCCAAGGCCCAATGGTTGAACGGCCAGCACCTCCGTTCGATGCCGATCAGCGAGTTGCTGCCGGCGGTCCGCACGCATCTGGAGGCCGCCGGGTTGACGCCCGACGAACCCAGCTTCGCGTTTGTCGTCGACACGATTCGCGTCCGTTACACCTCGCTGCACGACTTCGCGACGAAGGGCCGCCCTTACTTCGCCGACGCGTTCGAAACGGAGTCGGCCGCCGCCGAGCGCCTGGACGAACCGCAAGCCCGGGAACTGCTTCGCGAACTCGGCGTTCGCCTGGAAGCCGAGACTGAGTTTACGGAGGCTTCCGTCGAGAAGACGCTTCGCGAGTTGGCGGCGGAAGCCAACGTCAAACCCGGCATCCTCATCAACGGTTCCCGCGCCGCCCTGACGGGCCAAGCCGTTGGCCCCAGCGCGTTCCACGTCTTCACGGCCATTGGGCGCGACCGGTCCATCGCCCGCCTCAAAAAGGTTTAGCTCTATGATCATTCTTGGAATTGGCGGCCTGCGGAACGATCCCGCCTGCGTTCTGCTTCGCGATGGGCAGGTGGCTGCCGCGGTCGAACAGCGGAAGGTGGCTCGCCGCGCCAGTCTCGATGAGCTCCCGCTTGAAGCGATTCGCACGTGTCTCGACATCGCCGGCCTCGAGGCCCGCGATGTGGAGGTGGTCGCCGTGGCCCGGCCGTTCAGCCAGGGCCCCGAGTCGGAAACCCATCTCGACCTGCGCCATCAGTTCCCCGGCGCGCGCATTTCGGTGGTGGAACACCACGCGGCCCACGCGGCCTCGGCTTTCTACTTCTCCGGTTTCGCCGAGGCCACGGTGCTGACGCTTGATCGCCTTGGCGATTTCCGCTGTGGCGCCAAATGGCAGGCCTCCGCGTCCGGGCTGCAAGCCGAACACGAACTGTATTTCCCGGATTCCGTCGGCGACCTTTACGGCCGGGTGACCGAACTGCTTGGATTCAGCCCGAACGCGGACGAACATAAGGTGCAGTGGCTTTCTACGGCGGGCCAGCCGGTCTACCAAAGCCTTTTCGAACAGATTCTGCCAGCCAGCGCCGACTGGTTAAAACCCGCTGACCGCAGCTACTTCGACGGTCCGTGGTTCAGCAGCAAGTTCTACGCCGAACTCGGGTTGGCCGACGGCGCCGCGGTTCCCGACCGGCTGAAAGCTGATGTCGCCGCGAGCCTGCAGGCGGCGGTGACGAGCCTCGTCATTCATCTCGCGGGCCGGGGCGGCAACCTTTGCCTCGCCGGCGGCCTGTTCTGGAATGCGCTGCTCGTCGAAGCGCTCGGGCGTTGCGGACACTACGACCGCGTGTTTGTGCAGCCGGCGGCCGGGAACACCGGCACTGCCCTCGGCGCGGCCGCGCTGGTCTGGGGCCGGCCAATCGAGATGGGCAACTTCTGCTGGGGACCGGAGTATTCCACCGAGCAGTTTAAGCAGGTGCTCGAGAACTGCAAGCTGAGCTTCAAGACGCTTCTCACCACGGACGCGATTCTCTCGACGGCCATCAGCCAGCTGAAGCAGGACAAGATCCTGGCTTGGATGCAGGGGCGGATGGAGTTCGGCGCCCGCGCCTTAGGCAACCGCAGTATCCTCGCCAGTCCGGTGAATCCCTACTCGACCGAGAATCTCAACAGCTTCATTAAGCATCGGGAACCGTTCCGCAAGTTCGCCGCCAGCGTTCCGGTGGAACTGGCCAACGAGTACTTTGAGGTCGGCGAGAACGCGCGCTTTTTGGCAACCGTTAGCCGGGTCCGGCGGGCGTATCGCCAGCAGTTTTCGAGCGTGATTCTCGGCGGTGACTTTGTCCGGGTCCACACCGTCGCCGAGCAGGATAACCCGCTGTACTGGCGTCTGCTCCATGCCGCGGCCGCTGAATTCGGCCTTCCGGTGCTCTTCAATACTTCGTTCAATCTCTTCGGCGACCCGCTTGTCTGCACCCCGCGCGACGCCGTCCGCAGCTTTTATTCGTCGGGGATTGACGCGATGATTGCGGGCTACTTCTTCCTCGAGAAATAGCTACCAGACGTGGATGGCGACGATCGTGGGCGGGCTGGGGGTGTCGCCCACGATGCGGGTTTCGAGCAGGACTTGGAGATTGCGATTCTCCCAGCCCGGCGGGGCGGCCTGGGCGACCTGCTCCCAGCTCCGCTCGTTGGTGGCGAAGTCGGCGGCCACGCGCGTGCCGAGGCTAGAGATACCGCCAATGGCGATGACGCGGCGATGGCCGTGGACGTCCAGCACCCGCGTCACCAGCGCGTAGTCGACGGCCATGTCGGAGACGGGGTACAGGCCGCGGACGTGCCGCACCTGCTCGGGATGCTGGGCGTCCTTGACGAGGTGGTGGCCGTCGGCAGCGACGTCGAAGCTGAAGCGCAGGTGCCGCGTCAGCTCGATGGTCCAGGGGTTCGAGAACATCCCGATCACTACCATGGGCTGGCCGTTCACCTGGTCGAAGGACATTTCGGCTGCGACGCGGACCTGGAACGGCTTGCCGGCGACGGCGAGGATCCGCGTAACGTCGACCAGGGCCTGGACGGTGGGCCAGGAGGTCTGGGCCTGCCGGCTAAGGATCAGTTGGTCCAACCGGATGGTCGCCCCGGGGGGGTGGGGGCGGCGGAGCGACTCCACGACGGACGAATCCGTTGGGGACACGCCCGGCGCGCCGCTGGCGCACACCACGACTTGGCCCGGCGCCGCTAGGAAGGGCGCCCAGAACGCGTCGAGCGGGCGCGGCCGGGGCCATAAGGTCCAGCCGCCGAGGCCGAGGCCGACGCCGCCCACCAGTAGGCCGGTGAGCGCGCGGCGGTTGAGCGAGCGGCGCGGCGCGGCCGGCGCGGTGGTTTCGGCGACGACGGGTTCGCCAGTTTCGTCCCAGTGGAAGACGGGCACGTAGGAGCCGGTGGGCAGTTCGATGTGGAGTCCGCCCGCGGGACGATCCTTGTAGTACTTGGCCAGGCGGCGGCGGACTTCGGTGGCCTTCACGCGGACGATGGAGTCGCCGGAGGTTTCAAAGCCGGGTGCGCGGGCGAAGACTTCCGCGCCGATCACACGCTCCTTCAAGCTCTCGTGCCGGCCGGCGAGGGCTTCTTCGACGACGTAAGTCAAAAACGATTGACACTTCTGACTGGCCCGAAACTCGGGACTGGCCAGGATCTCACTTAACGCGGCGCGAACCGCGACCTCCAACTCGGGAGGAACTGATCGAGCCTGTACCGCTGCGCTTGCCAAGGAATCCATCACTCCAGCCGGGAGCTTATCACGGCCCGTAACGGTACGCAACGGTTACGAGTTTGCATAAGTTATTGAAATTACTACACAAACAGGAAACCCGCCGTGACCGTTAGCCCCTAGTATTCCGAGAGTATTGCTTTCATACTCGATAGGCTATGCAACCCACCTTCCGGCTCCGACACCTCCTTGCGTTGATCCTGCTCGTCCCCCTTGGCCTTCTGTATGGACAGGGCAACCTGGGCGGTTTGAGCGGAACGGTGGTTGACTCTTCCGGAGCGGCCGTTCCCGGCGCGCGGGTGACGATGAAGAGCCGAGCCACCAATCAGGTGACGACGGCGGAATCGTCGGAGTCCGGCTTCACGCTGCGTGGTTTGCAGCCGGGGGCTTACGACCTGGAAGTGGAGAAGACGGGCTTCAAGAAGGTGGTTCGGCAGGACCTCGCCATTCTTACGGCGACGCAGTCGGACATCGTCATTACGCTCGATGTGGGCAGCACGACGGACGCGGTGACGGTTTCGTCGAGCACGATTGCGTTGCAGACCTCCTCCCCCGAAGTCTCGACCGTGTTGCAGCGGCAAACGCTGCTCGACCTGCCGATCCAGATCGGCTCAGGCGCTTCGACGACGGCCGCTTCCGGGCGGCGACAGCCGGAGACGTTTATCTTTCTCACGCCCGGCGTGGTGGGTACGCAATGGGGCAAGAGCATCAACGGCAGCCCGGAGTTCGGGCAGGAGATTCTGATCGACGGCATCTCAGCGCAGCTTGCTTCGAACCCCGGCTTCCTGGCGCAGACTTCCCCGCCCTACGAGAGCATTGAGGAGTTCAAGGTGCAGAATACGTTGTTCCCGGCCGAGTACGGGCGTGGATTCGGCGTGATCAACTATACGATGCGTTCCGGCTCGAACGCGTTCCACGGCGGCCTGTTCGAGTTTCTGCGGAACGACAAGCTCGACGCCCGGCCGTTTTTTAACCGGACGCGGCCCATCGTCCGCTTCAATGAATACGGCGGGAACTTCGGCGGACCGGTGATCATTCCGAAGCTGTACAACGGCAAGGACAAGACCTTCTTCAACTTCAACTACTCCGGCCTGCGGAACTCGCCGCCGCTGCCGGGCAATCTGGTCAGCATGCCGACCGCCGAGTTCCTCCGCGGCGACTTCTCCCGCCACGTGGATTCGGCCGGCGCGCTGCTGCCGATCTTCGACCCCGCGACGACGACCGCCGACGGTACGAGGACGCCCTTCCCGGGCAACGTGATCCCCACCAATCGCCTGTCGCGGGTGGCCCGCAACACCACGCCGCTGCTGCCGGGGCCCGACCTGCCGAGCTACTTCAACAACTTCCTGGCCCGCAACGCTAACCCGGTGAACGACGATATCTGGTCGGTTAAGGCGGACCATCTGCTTTCCTCGGCGCAGCGCCTGAGCTTCGTCGTTTGGCGCTCGACCAACATCCAGTACGTCAACTCCGTGCTCGGCCGCAACAACGGGCCGCTGGGGCCGTGGTTTACGGCAGACACGCGCGGCAGCAACTACCGCGCCAACTACGACGCGACGCTGACGCCGACGCTGCTCTTCCACTCCGGCTACGGCTATACGAAGTCCAACCCGACGCGGCAGCTGGACTCGCGCAGAGGGAACGAGACGATTCAACTGCCCGGCATTCCTGCCGATAGCCCCGGCTTCCCGACCTTCACGATTAACAACACCTACGGTGGCCTGGAGATCGGCAACTCGGCGCAGCAGCCGAACGACCCGTCGGCGAACATCAGCCACGCGTGGGTGAAAGGTGGGCGGCGAGGGCCGGCTGATGAAGTTCGTCAACTTCGCCGGTACGCAGAACGGCGGCCTGAGCGGCTCGTATGTCTTCAACAACCTTTCGACCTCGTCGCTGACGGACCCGCGGTTCAACCAGCTTGGCAATGGCTGGGCCAGCTTCCTGTTGGGTGAGGTGTTTTCGGGTACGCGCTTCTTCCCGATGGGCGAGCGGACGGTGCAGAACGAGTTCTATGCCTACTATGTGGACGATGTGTGGCGCGTCTCGAACAAGCTGACGTTGACGCTGGGCTTCCGCCACGAGATCCCCACGACGGTGCGCGATACGGCCGGGCGCCAGTCCGGCTTCGATCCGGCGTTGGCCAACCCGGGGGCCAACAACCTGCCCGGCGCGCTGCGCTTCTTTGGCGAGCGCATCGTACCGAACTACTATGGCCAGCTTTCGCCGCGCGTGGGCCTGGCTTACACGGTGAACCCGAAGACCGTCATCCGCACCGGCTTCGGCATCTTCTACTCGCCCGGCAACGCCACGCAGATCGGCCAGTTCCCCGGCCGTTATAACGCCGGCTTCACCTTCCCGCAAGCGTTCCCGAATACGTCGAACGGCCGCGTGCCCGCGTTCAATATGGACCAGGGTGTGCCGGCGTTTACCGGCACGCTGCCCAATCGTGACGCCACGCTGCTGAATGGTGCGACGATCGACTTCATGAACCCGGGCGCCAACAAGGCGGGCTATACCAATAGCTGGACCTTCAACCTGCAGCGGGAACTGCCCGGTAACTTTTTGCTGGACGTCGGCTATGTGGGCTCGCGGAGCTTGCGGCTGCCATCGGGCCTCGAGAATCTGAATCAGGTGGATATCGGCAATCTCCGCCTGGGCAATCTTTTGAATGGCGATGTGGCTTCGGCCGCGGCGGTGGCCGCGGGTATCCGGCTGCCGTATCCTGGCTTCCGCGGGTCCGTGGCACAGTCGCTGCGGCCGTTCCCGCAGTACACGGGCATCAACAATCTGGCGCAGCCGACGGGCTTCAGCAACTACCATTCGCTGCAGACGCGCCTGCAGCGCCGCTACTCGAACGGCTTCTCGATGCTGTTCTCCTACACGCTTTCGAAAACGCTGGTTCACGGCGCGGGCTATAGCAACCGCGAGATTGACGCGGCCGGCGGAGCGCCGCTCGATACGCGCAACCGGGACCTCGAGAAGCGCCTGGCGCCGTTTGACCGGCTGCATGTCGCCATCGCGAGTTGGACGTACGAGTTGCCGTTTGGCAAGGGTAAGAAGATGCTGGCGAACGCGCCGCGCGTCGTTGACCTTCTCGCCGGCGGCTGGCAGTTGAACGGCATCCACAACTTCCGTACGGGGGCCCCGGTGTTCATCGGCGGCGGCGGCGCCATCCCGCTGTTCGCGGGCGGCAACCGGCCGAACATCGTCAACACCAACTTCGATACGGGGGTGAGCGGCAGCGACTACGATCCGGGCAATACTTCGCTGCAGCGCAAGCTGGATATCAACGCTTGGGCGCAGCCCGCGGCGTTCACGCTGGGCACCGCGGCGCCGAGCTACAACGGGCTGCGCGGCTATGGGTCGGTGTCAGAAGACTTCAGCATCCAGAAGAACTTCCGGCTGCATGAGCGGCATACGCTGCAGTTCCGCACCGAGCTGTTCAACGCCTTCAACCGCGTGAACTGGGGCGGCCCGGCGGCTAACCTGAACGCGCCGGCGAACTTCGGCCGCATCACGTCGACCGATCCGCCGCGGTCGATCCAACTGGCGCTGAAGTATTTCTTCTAGGGAAGTTCGGCCAAGGCCGCCCGGCCCCGCTCTGCGAGCGCGGGGTCGGCGGCTTGGGCGGCTTCGGTTAAGCGGCGCCGGGCTTCGGCGGTGCGGCCGAGGGCGGCGTAGAGGCGGCCGAGGCGGTAGCTCAGGGCCGGTTCGGGCGCTAGACGGTCCGCCGTCTCCAACTCGGTGAGAGCGCCGGTGGGATCGCCGCGCCGGAACTTCACGAGGCCCAGCGCCACGTAAGCTTGGCTTCGCAGCTTAGCCGCGATCGCCTCGTATTGCGCGAGCGGTACGGCGCGCCGGAGCTTCGTCTTCGCCATCTCGTTCAGCACGGCTTGCGCATGGCGTTCGGCCGCGCCGACGTCTTCACTGGCCAACTGCACCGCCAGCGCCGCGCGCACTGTAAGGTTCCCGGGCGCTAAGGCCAGCGCCTCCTCGCCGGCTTTACGCGCTTCAGTGGCTTGGCCCAACTTCTGCCAAGCAAAGAAGCGCAGCTCCCAAACGCGGGGCAGCAGCTTTGAAGCCGGCCACTGCTTTTGAAAGGCGTCGCTGCGGGTTAGCGTTTCTTGCCCGGTGGCGGCCTCCTCCACCGTAAGATAGGAGTCGAACTCCTCGGGCGTCTCCGCTTCGAGGGGTGGTTGAAACTGGGCTCCCAGCCGCATTGCCATGCAGAAAACGATCGCCCAACTGGTCCGTCTCAGCGCCATTGCCGGCTTCATCTTCGCAACTCCTCCGCTGCGGGCGCAAGCCCTGGAGGTGGTGATTGACCATCCGGCGCAGCAACTGCTTCGACAGGGCGACACCTTCGCAGCCATTCGCCAACTGCGCGCCGCCGAAGCCCGGCATCCGCGCGAGGGCAACACAGTGCTGCTGCTCGCCTACGCCTACTACCTGGCCGGGCAGAAGACCCTGTTTGCGCAGAAGGCCGCGGCCGCCGTGCCTCTGCTGCCGCAGAGCCCGGAGCCGCACTACGCCCTTGGCCGCTACTACCTCGACGACGTCGGGCGCTGCGACCGCGCCTCGGCCGAGTTCCGGCTGGCGCTGGCGAGCAAGCCGGATCACGCTCCGTCGCTCTATCACTTGGGATGGTGCCACGAACTCGACCAGCAGCCGGAGGAGGCCGCGCGGCTCTATACGCGGGCGAATTCGTGGCTCGGGCACTTGGGGCTGGCGCGGCTCGCCCTGGCGGCCCAGCAGCCGGAGAAGGCGCTGGCCGCCGCCCAAACCGCGGCGCGCCTGCAGCCGAAAGCCTTCCTGGTGCACGCCCTGCTCGGCAAGATCCACCAGAGCCAGGGCGACTGCCGCCAGGCGCTCCCGGCGTTCGAACGCGCTGCCGCGCTTGACCCCACGGACGCGCCAATCCTGTACCAACTGGCGCGCTGCGCCGCCGCCCTGGGCAACCCGGCCCTGCAGCGGGAGACGCTGCGGCGGTACGAGCGGCTGAGGGCGCTGTACAACTAGTTCGCGGCGGGGATCACCGGGAGCAGAATGTAGGAGGAGTGGTCGCCATCGAGGTAGATCGTGTTCCGCGCTATGCGCGTGCCGCGGTTAGCGTTCAACGCTTCGCCGGTGTTGGGGTTCACGTCGAACCGGGGGAAGTTGCTGCTCGAGATATCGACGCGGATGCGGTGGCCCTTTTTGAAGACGAGCGAGGTGGGGTAGAGCTCGAGGTGGAACTCTTCGGGGAGGCCCGGGGTCATCATCACGGCCTTCTCCAGGCCCTTGCGGTAGCGCGCGCGGACGATGCTATCGCCCACCAACAGGTCGACGCCGGCGGGGTAGGAGGCGTTTGGCGGATAGACGTCGATGAGCTTGGCCGTGAAGTCAGTATCGAGGCCATCGGTGGCGGCCCACAGCTTCACTTTCAAGGGTCCCGTGACTTCGAGATCCTCCGTCAACGGCTCGGTCTGGAACACCACCACGTCGCTGCGCGCGGCGAGCGGCAGTTGGTCTTTACAGAGCCAGTAGCCGGTGCGGCAGCGCTGGTCAGCGGCGCCTTGGAAGGCGAGCGGGCCCTGCGAGGAGATGTTGCCACCGAGCGTCGGGACCGGGTTGGCGGGATCGAACGAGTAGGTGATGGGTGCGGCTGGGCCGGGCTTCGCTGTGCCGAGCTTCCCGCCCGCCTGCAGATAGTACGGCGTGTAAACCGTCCGGGCCAGCGGCCACTCCTGTTCGTTGCGCCATTTGCCGCCGACCAAGATCCGCCCCTCCGGCGTCTTGCGGGCATCGCCGCCGCCCATGACGTACAGCCGCACGGGCGGTTCGGTATCGACGCCGTTGGGCGCGTTCTTCAACCAGCGGTCGAACCAGCGGAGTTGAAAGTCGGTCAGGTTCAGCGCCGCGTCCGGCGTGAACTGCGCGAGGCCCGCGTGGCTGAGGTTTTCCGAGCTATGGATCCAGGGGCCGACGATCAGGCGCTGCAAGCTCTTCTTGGTCTTGCGGAGTTCGACGAAGTTGAGGTTCGCCGCCGGGGTGCCCCAGGAGTCGTACCAGCCGGTGACGTGATAGGCGGGCACGTCCTTGAACTCGGCCAGATGGTCGACGACGCTTGATCCGTGATCCTTCCAGAACGCGTCGTTGTCGCCGTGGCCCATCGCCTCCACCAGCCACTTCTCGTAGTCCGGTGCGAACTGCAGCGGCGTCGTGCCGGGGCGGAGCGGCAGCGCCCGGGCGTACTCCTGCACTTGGCCGGCCAAGTCTACCAACGCCTGGGCAGCGGCGGGGTTCGACGCGGCTCGCTCGGCCGCTGCGCGCAGATACTGCGTGCCCGCCGGGTTGCCCAACGTCAGCACCCAGTTCAACCAGCGGAGCTCAAACGCGCCGTTGTGCCGCAGCCCGTAGCGGCCAAAGTTCGACATCGCATTCCGCGGGATCAACGCCTTCACAAACGGCGCCCCCGCAATCGCCAGCGCATGTTGCGTCGCGCCGCCATAGGAACTGCCGAAGGTCCCAATCCCGCCGTCGCACCA
Organism: Acidobacteria bacterium Ga0077553; assembly: GCA_001464575.1. GTDB lineage: Bacteria > Acidobacteriota > Terriglobia > Bryobacterales > Bryobacteraceae. The sequence continues at coordinate 134,223 of LNFE01000209.1, forward strand.
CGGCTGTGCCCCGATCCACTTCGCCGTATCGAACCCATCGTTGGGATCATCCCGAATCGGAACCCAGCGCCCTTCCGATTGATAGCGCCCGCGGACGTCCTGCACGACGACGGCATACCCCGCCGCCACGAACGGCGCCACGGCGGCCGCCGAACCGGCTTTGTTGTAGGGCGTCCGCGTCAAAAGAACGGGGAACTTGCCCTCCGCCTGGGGCAGATACACGTCGGTCGCCAACCGCGTTCCGTCCCGCATCGGGACCATCACGTTCCGCGGGGTCACGCCCTGGGCGAACAACCCAACGACTGGCAGAAGAAAGAGGAGAGCAAGGCGAGCCATGCGCTAGAGCTTACCAGTCCTGCGAAGATAAGAGAATCGATGAAACCGCTTCTGGTCTGTGCTCTCCTCGCCGTCCCGGCCGCCGCGCAAATGCTGACCCCTGAAATCGCCTCCCGCCTCGCCGAACTCCCGCTGCACTGCATTCAGCAGGAGTATCCCAACAAGACGGCCCATACCATCGAAAGCGAAACCGACGCGCGCCTCACGCCCCGCCAGTTACACCCGTCCTTCTACGGCTGCTTCGACTGGCACTCGAGCGTCCACGGCCACTGGATGCTCGTCCGCCTGCTCAAGACGACGAAGGGCCTCGCGAAGGAAGCGCAAATCCGGAAGATCCTGGCGACCAGCTTTGAACCCGAAGCCCTCGCCGGAGAGGTGAAGTACTTTAGCAATTACAAGCTCGCCAGGACGTTCGAACGCACCTATGGGTGGGCTTGGCTCCTCAAGCTGGACGAAGAGCTGCGTACCTGGGAGGACCCGCAGGGCCGGAAGTGGGCGAAGAATTTGCAGCCACTCACGAGTTTAGTTGTGGAGTTGTGGACCGCGTATCTGCCGAAGCAGACGTACCCGAATCGGACGGGCGTGCATCCGAATACGGCGTTTGGATTGGTGTTCGCGCTCGATTGGGCTCGTGCCGCGCGGGATGCTAAGTTCGAGGCGCAAATTCTGCAGCGAGCCAAGGATTACTACGGCAACAACACGGCCGTGGCGGCGTTTCAGGAGCCGGACGGGACAGACTTTCTCTCGCCTACGCTCGAAGTCGCTGATCTGATGCGCCGGGTGCTTCCGGCCGAGGAGTTCCGGGTTTGGTTCAACAAGTTTATGACCACGGCGGGCCTGGCCAATCTCACCAAAGCTCCCGAGGTGTCGGACCGCAGCGACTATCAGATCGTCCATCTTGACGGGCTTTATCTGAGCCGCGCGTGGTGTCTGTTTGGAGTGGCAAGCGCGTTGCCGCAGAATTCGGCGCGGACGCAGAACATGCTCGCCTCGGCGCGCCGCTTACTCGGGGCGGCGCTGCCGAACGTTACCGGAGGCAACTACGGAGGAGAACATTGGCTCGCCTCCTTCGCCGTCTACGCGCTCAGCCAATCCCGCTGAGCAGGTGCCTATCGGGCTGGAAAGATCAGAATCGCTTTCTCCGATCGCTAGAACTCTGCGATCAGAACGGCATTCCGCCGGATCAGCATCTCAATATCACCCAGCCGAAGTTGGCAATTCTGCAGACGGATCACTTTCGGGGGATCGCCGCGCTCCATGGCCAAAGTTACAAAATCGGAATCCGTCGTAACAATTGTCCAGCCATGTGCCTTGGCAAACTCTCAGATCACCAACTCCGGTGTCTGATGCTCCAGCCCAACCCCCAAAACATGCACGGATCCGGGAAACAATTCGTCGAAACGCCTGACTAACTTCGGCGAAAGACAGGCGTCAAAAAGCAGCTTCAACGAATCGAGCGCTCACTGCCAACTCGGGAGGCGTAGGCGTATACCGCCGGAAAGTCCTCCCGCTGCAAATAAGGATAGTCGGCCAGGATTTCATCTTCCGAGGACCCTGCCGCTGGCATATCCGAGACGTCCCACACGGTCACCCGCAATCCGCGAATGCATGGCTGGCCCGACCGCTGGTCTGGCAGAATCGAGATTCGCTCTAGCTCACTACCCTGCATTGGCTACTCCAGCTTCAGTATGGCATCACGCCACAATCTTCCGGATTACCTCGCCCTCCACATCCGTCAGCCGCATATTCCGCCCATTGTGCGGATACGTCAACCGCGTGTGATCAAAGCCCAGCAAATGCAGCATCGTCGCGTGCAGGTCATTGACGGACTTGCGATCCTCCACCGCCTCTAACCCAAACTCATCCGTCGCCCCGACGCAGGTTCCACCCTTAATCCCCCCGCCCGCCATCCACACCGTGAAGCCATACGGGTTATGGTCCCGCCCGCTCATCCGTTGCGATATCGGCAACCGTCCAAACTCCCCATGCCAAATAATCAACGTCGAATCGAGTAAACCCCGCGACTTTAGGTCCGTCATCAACCCCGCAATCGGCTTATCCGTCTCCCCGCAATGCTGGTCGTGATTCTCCTTCAAATCCCAATGCGCGTCCCAGCTATCCCCGAAATTCCCGCCCCCCGAATACAACTGCACAAACCGCACGCCCCGCTCGACTAATCGACGAGCCATTAGCGCCTGGCGGCCGAAATAGGACGTCCGCTCCTCATCCAACCCATACAACTTCTTCGTCGCCGCCGATTCGATATCCACGTCCACCGCTTCCGTCGCGCTAGTCTGCATCCGATATGCCAACTCGTAGGACTCAATGCGCGCGCTCAGCTCCGTGTCAAATGGGTTCCGTTCAATATGGTCCTGGTTCATCTTGCCCAGGAAATCCAACCACCGCCGCTGCCGCTGGTCCGTCATGTCCTTCGGCGGCCGCAAATCCACAATCGGATTGCCCGTCGGCCGGAACGGCGTCCCCTGGTAAGCCGCCGGCATAAACCCGTTGCCCCAGTTCGGCGCGCCGCCAATCGGGCCGCCGCGCGGATCCGTGAACACCACGAACCCCGGTAGGTTCTGGTTCTCCGTGCCCAGCCCGTAGGTCAGCCAACTCCCCATCGACGGATAGCCCGCCTGGATGAACCCGGTATTCATCTGGAACAGCGCCGGGCCGTGATCGTTCGACGTGCAATGCATCGACCGGATGAACGCAATCTCGTCTACCTTCTGGGCCACGTGCGGGAACAGGGTCGAAACGTCCATTCCCGACTGCCCATGTTTCTTGAACTCCCACAGTGCCGGCATCAGCCCGCCCGGCGTCCCCTGCGACGGGACGACGCTTTTGCCCGGAATCGTTTCGCCTGCCCGTTGCTTCAGCATCGGCTTCGGGTCAAACGTGTCCATGTGGCTTACGCCGCCGTAGCAAAAGATCGAAATCACGGCCTTGGCCTTGGCCGGGAAATGCGGCTGCTTCGGTGCCAGCATGTTCGCGAGGGCTAGGCCCGGAATGCCGCCGCCAGCGGCCATCAACAACTCACGACGGGACAGAAAGCGCTTATGGGACATAGACAAACTCGTTCACGTTAAAGAGGGCGTGACAAAAATCGGTGAGGCCCGTGGGTGCCCCGTTAATAAATTCGACGGCGCGTTTCACTTCCCGCTCCGATGGCTGCCGGCCGAATGCCAACTCATATCCGCGCGCGACCCGCGCCTCCGCCGTCGCAGCTTCCCGCGTCAACCGCGCGGCAAACGCCTTCGCTTGCAACTGCACAAACTCGTTGTTCATCAGAATCAACGCCTGCGGCGCAATGGTCGACCGGTTCCGCCGCGCACAGGAAGTGATGGTATCCGGCTTGTCGAACACCTCGAGCAACGGCAGCGGAATCGACCGCTTCGAGAACACATAGAGGCTCCGCCGGTTCGTCGACGGGTCATCGACGGCCTTGCCGTTCCACGTCCGCTTCGACGAAGCCTGGAACAGCGCAGGGTCGATGTAAGGCAGTACCGCCGGCCCGCCAATGGTCTTGTCGAGCGTGCCCGCCAGCGCCAGAATCGAATCCCGAATCGCCTCGCCCTCCAAACGGCGCCGCGGCATCCGCCACAGCAGCTTGTTCTCCGGATCAATCTTCCGGTTCTCATCCGAATCGTCGCTCGCCATCTGGTAAGCCGCCGAGTTCATCATCAGCCGATGCAGATGCTTCACGCTCCATTTGTTGGCAATCAACTCCGTCGCCAGCCAATCGAGCAGCTCCGGATGCGTCGGCCGGTCACCCATTTTCCCGAAGTTTGAAGGCGTCCGTACGATTCCTTCGCCGAAGTGGAACTGCCACATCCGGTTCACCCACACGCGCGGCACCAGCGGATTCTCGGGCGACGCCACCCACTCGGCAAACGCCGCTCGCCGGTGGCTCGTCTTTGCATCGGCCGGAGGCTCCGGGAAGGGCCAGTCTTCGCGGACCGTAGCCGAAAGCACGCCCGGAGCCATCACGGTTCCCTTGGCGCCCGCGCCGCCCCGATGCAGGAAGTGCGAAGGCGGAGCCACGCGGCCGGGCTCGGTGATTGTCATGGCCGTTGGCATCTCCGGCTTGGTCTTGTCGAGCGCGGAGATTTTCGACACCAGCTGCGTCCGCGCCTTTACGACATCCGGCGTCAACTCGCGCACGAGATCGTCTTCGTAGATGTTCTCGACGCTCTTCTCAAACTGAATCACGTTCAGCTTTTGTCCCTCGGTCCGCTGCGCCTCCGGGGTGACCAGCGCCGTCCGCAAGTAGTCTGGAATCGAGGCCTTCCGCCGGGCGATGATCTTGTCGCGGAAGGGTTTCTCGAGCGCCTTCAACTCGTCCTTCAGCGGCTTCTGCAACTCCTCCACTGCTTTGGTCTCGGCCTTGAATTTGGCCTCGGCCACGGGGTCCACCAGCGGCCGCTCCAGGGGCTTCAGCGGGAAGAACACCGCCTGCATCCGGTAGTAGTCTTTCTGGGCGATCGCATCGAACTTGTGATTGTGGCAGCGCGCGCAGCCCACCGTCATTCCAAGCAGGCCGTTCGAGGTCGTTACCACCAGATCGTCCAACTCATCGAGACGGGTCTGTTCGTTCTTGACGTTGTTTTCCGGCCCGAGGCGGAGAAAGCCAGTCGCGATCCAGGCGTCCGGATCTTGGGGATACAACTCGTCGCCCGCCAACTGCTCCTTCAAAAACCGGTCGAACGGCTTATCGCTGTTCAGCGCTTTCACGACGTAGTCCCGATACCGGTACGCGTTGTTCCGGTCACGGTCGTATTCAAACCCGCCGGAATCGGCGTATCGCACGACGTCGAGCCAATGCCGTGCCCACCGTTCGCCATAGTGCGGCGAGGCCAACAAGTCATCGACAAGCCGCGTCCAGGCGTCCGGCCGCGTGTCGTTCACAAACGCCGCCACTTGGTCTGGCGTCGGCGGCAAACCAAGCAGATCCAAATACGCCCGGCGCACTAGCACCTGCTTCGACGCGCGCGGCGCCGGCGTCAATCCCTTCGCCTTCCACTTCAGCGCCAGAAAGTGATCTATAGCATTTTCGGCGGGAGCCGCCGGACGCACGGGCTTCTGAAAAGCCCAGTACTTCCGCTCGTTTTCGGTAATGGGGCGGTCCTCGGCGGCGGCGAGCGAGCCGGTCGCCACGGGCGCTCCGGTCAACTCCGCCCCGGCGTCAATCCACGCCTTCAGCGTGGCGAGATCGGCGTCCGATAGCTTCTTGCCTGGCGGCATCTGCGGTTGGTCGAGCCCGGCCGCGAAGCGATACAGCCGGCTCTGTTCCGCTTTCCCCGCCACCAGGGCCGAGCCCCGCGTGCCACCCTTTACCATCGCGTCCCGCGTCCGTAAATCGAGGTCCGATACACGGAGACCGCTGCCGTGACACGAAGTACAGTTAGCGCCCAGGATCTTCGCCGCCTGTTCGGGAAGCGCCTGGCTGAATACCGGAATCACTAACAAAGCAGAAGCCGCGACGAGACGATGCATAATACCTTCTTGGCCAACATTCTATCGACAAAGCAGCGGCTCGTCTCGCTCGACGCCTTCCGCGGCGCCACCATTGCAGCGATGATGCTCGTCAACAACCTCGGCTCTCACACCCAGGCTTACCCGCCGCTCCTGCACGCCGCATGGCACGGCTGGACGCCTACCGACCTCATCTTTCCTTTCTTTCTCTGGATCGTCGGTGTCGCGATGACCTTCTCCTTCGCCCGCCGGGTGGAGGAAGGGGGGGATAAGTCCGTCCTCATCCGCCATACCGTGCGCCGCAGCGCCCTCATCTTCGGTCTTGGTCTGTTCCTGGCCGGGTTCCCTTACTATGATCTGGCGACCATCCGCATCCCCGGCGTACTGCAGCGCATTGCCATTTGCTACCTGATTGGCGCGCTCGTCTTTCTCTACACCACCTGGCGTGGCCAAGCGGCCGTCATCGTGGGCGTATGCACGGTGTATTGGATGCTGATGACGCTGTACCCCGTGCCCGGCTTCGGTCCCGGCGTGCTCGAACCCATCGGTAACTTCTCCCAGTACATTGACTGGATGCTCCTGCCCGGCCACCTCTATCGCGCGGCCATCGTTTGGGACCCCGAGGGCGTCGTGAGCACCCTTCCGGCCATCGCTACGCTCCTGTTTGGCGCGCTTGCCGGCCATATCCTGCGCAGCCGGCGCGAACTCGCCGAGAAAGCCGCCTGGCTGCTCGCCACTGGCGTAGCCCTCACCGTCGCCGGCTATCTTCTCGGCCTCATCATGCCGATCAACAAGAAGATCTGGACGGTCTCGTTCGCCGTCTTCACGGCTGGCCTCGCGCATCTCGGACTGGGTGCCTTCTATTGGTTTATCGACGGCCAAGGCTGGAAACGCTGGGCCACGCCATTCGTGCACTACGGCTCGAATGCCATCGCGGTCTATGTGCTCAGCGGCCTCATCGCCCGGATGTGGGGTCTGACCGGATGGCGCAAGCCCGTCTACGACTCGATTTTCGTCCCCCTCGGCTCTCCGGAGTTCGCCTCGTTTGCTTTTGGCCTCGCCCATGCCGTGGCGCTCTACCTCGTCGCCTGGTTCCTTTACCGGCGCCAGTGGATCATCAGGCTATAAATGCGACGCTCATGCTACAAAAGAGTTAATGAGAACCCTCGTCCTTGGCGCTCTGCTGGCGGCGGCCACCTTCGCCCAATCAGCAGGAAAAATTGAGATCAAGATCCCTTATGAAAAATTTGTCCTGAAAAACGGACTAACTCTTCTAGTCCACGAAGATCGCAAGACGCCCATCGTGGCCGTTAACGTCTGGTATCACGTCGGGTCGAAAAACGAGAAGCCCGGCCGCACCGGCTTCGCCCACCTGTTCGAACACCTGATGTTCAACGGCAGCGAGAACTTCAATCAGGACTATTTCCAGGCCATGGAGCGTATTGGCGCCACCGATCTCAACGGCACCACCTACTTTGACCGGACCAACTATTTCCAGAACGCCCCCACCCCGGCGCTCGACCAGTTACTGTTCCTCGAAAGCGACCGCATGGGCCATCTGCTCGGCGTGGTCGACCAGGCCAAGCTCGATGAACAGCGCGGCGTCGTGATGAACGAGAAGCGGCAAAGTGAAAACCAGCCTTATTCCATCTCGGAAGAGTTGATTCTCAAAGGCGTGTTCCCGCCCGGCCACCCGTACTCCTGGAGCCCCATTGGCTCGGAAGCGGATCTGAAGGCCGCCGCGCTGCCTGACGTGAAAGAGTGGTTCCAGAAATACTACGGCGCCGCCAATGCCGTGGTGGTTCTGGCCGGCGACATTGACGCCAAGACCGCGAAAGAGAAAGTGGAGAAGTACTTCGGCTGGATCCCGCCGGGGCCTCCCGTCGCCCGCATGCAGCAGTGGGTCCCCCGCCGCGCGGAAACCATCCGCGAGACCGCCCAGGATCGCGTCCCCCAGGCCAGGATTTACAAGGTGTGGGCCTCGCCCGGCGTCGGTAACCGCGATGTCGAACTGCTGGATCTCGCGGCCGGTATCCTCGGTGGCGGCAAGACATCCCGGCTCTACCGGCGGCTGGTCTATCAGGATCAGATCGCGACCAATGTCTCCGTGCAGAACGATACGCTCGAGATCGCTGGCATGTTCACGATCGAAGCGACCGCCAAACCCGGCGGCAGCCTCGCCGCTGTCGAGAAGGCGATCGATGAAGAGTTCGCGAAATTCTTAAAGGATGGCCCCACCGCCGACGAACTGGCGCGCGCCAAGACCCAGGCCCTGGCCGGATTCCTGCGGGGCGCCGAGCGCATTGGCGGCTTCGGTGGAAAGTCCGACGTGTTGGCGACCTGCGAGGTCTATACCGGCAACGCCGCCTGCTATGAGAACTCCCTGCGCTGGACGAGCGAAGCCACCCCGGCCGAGGTGCGAACCGCGGTGAACACCTATGCCGGGAGCGGCGCGTACATCCTCGAGATCCACCCCGTTCCCCAGTACAAGGAACTCACGAAGGACGTCGACCGGAAGGAGCTTCCCAAGCCCGGTCCGACGCCGCCGCTGCGCATGCCCGCCCTGCAGAAGGCGACCCTGTCCAATGGTTTGAAGCTCGTGTTGGCCGAACGCCATGAGACGCCCGTCATCAACTTCAACCTGCAAATCGACGCCGGCTACGCGGCCGACCAGGGTGGCTTGGCCGGCACGAGCGGCATGGCCATGCGGATGGTGCTCGAAGGGACCAAGCGGCGCACCTCTCTCGCGATTAGCGAAGAAGCCGCCAACCTCGGTGCGGCGCTGAACGCGGGCTCAAGCCTCGACGTCTCCTCGGTGTCGTTGTCGGCCTTGAAGATGAACCTTGACCCCTCGCTCGATCTGTTCGCTGACGTCGTGCTGAACCCGGTGTTCCCCGAAGCCGATTTCAAGCGGCTGCAGGCGCAGCAAATCGCCGGTATTCAGCGGGAGAAGGTGCAGCCCGTGGCATTGGCGCAACGCGTCCTCCCTGCCCTGCTCTATGGGAAGAACCATGCGTACGGCAATCCGCTCACGGGCAGTGGCACTGAAGAGAGCGTGAAGGCCATGACGCGCGCTTCGCTCGAACAGTTCGTCAACACGTGGGTGAAGCCGAACAACGCCACGTTGCTCATTGTCGGTGATACGACGCTGGCCGAAATCCAGCCAAAGCTCGAAAAACTCTTCGCGGCCTGGAAGAGCGCTCCGGTGCCGAAGAAGAATCTGGCCACGGTTTCGCACCTCGACAAAACGACCATCTACCTCATCGATAAGCCCGGCGCCGTGCAGAGCATGATCCTTGCCGGCCACATTGCGCCGCCGCGGGCGAATCCGAATGAAGCCGCCATTGATGTGATGAATACGATCCTGGGGGGAGCGTTCACCTCGCGGCTCAACATGAACCTGCGCGAAGACAAGCACTGGGCCTATGGCGCCCAGACGCTGCTGATTGGCGCCAAGGGTCAGCGGACCTTTTTGACCTACGCCCCCGTCCAGAGCGACAAGACGAAAGAGTCGCTGCAAGAGATCGATAAAGAGCTCCGCGCGATCATTAAGGATCGTCCGGTGACCGACGAGGAGATTACCAAGACGAAGCTGAACCTCACTTTGTCTTTGGCCGGTGACCGAGAGACCAAGGCGGCGGTGCTGGGTGACTTGGCTGAAATCATGCGTTATGGTCTGCCAGAGGATTACTTCACCACCTACGCGCAACGCATCAATGCGCTCGAACGGAAGGACATCAGCGCAGCTGCAGAGATTGTTCTGCGGCCGTCCAAGATGGTCTATGTCGTTGTCGGGGATAAGGCCCAAGTAGAAAAAGGGCTGCGCGAGTTAGGATTTGGTGAGGTCAAAATGATGGACGCCGATGGAAATGTCCTGCCTTAGCGCATCCGACTGTTGTTTGGTGCCGTTTAGCCGATACTAAGGGAGTGCGGGTTTTCTCGCTAGTATGTTTTTTGCTGTTAGTCCCGGGCATGGTGGAGGCGATTCCCGCTGAGGAACGCCTCGCCAATCTCTCGGTCCGCCACTGGGGCGCCGAGAGCGGGCTTCCCGAGGAGACCTTCGCGTCACTCCTGGCTCCCGGGGACGGTTACGTCTGGCTGGCGTCGAACCATGGCCTGGTCCGATTTGACGGTAAGCAATCAGAGGTCTTCCGGCTCGGCAACTCGTTCCGGGTAAACGGAACGGGCAGTTGTAGCTCCAGTACGGTGTCGCATCTGACGATGGGGCCCGATGGCGCAGTGTGGGCCGCGTCGACGAGTGGCTGCATCTTCCGGCTGGTCCGGGACCGCTTCGGCAGTTTCGCCAACTTCCGTCTGGAAGGCATTGATACGCCGACCCGCGAGCGCGAGCCGAACGGAATCATGGCGCTCTGGGCTCGGCCGGATCGTGCGGAAATGGAGGTGACCCGGCGGTGGCAGGTGGCGCTGCTGGCGCGGCCGCCGGGTCTGGTCGCCGGGCCGGTGCCGGAGGCTTCCAAGGAGACGCAGGTGGTGGGCGCGCCTCCTCAGTTGCAGTTCGTGTTGAGCGCCCGGGATGTCCGGGGCAAACTCTGGGCGGTAATGAGCGACCGCCGGCTCTACTCTTTGCAGGAAGGCAGCGGCACATGGGAGTTGCATACGACTCTCGAAGGAAGCCCCCGCCGTCTGGTGGCCACCCGGGACGGGTCGATCTGGGTGGGGACCGCCCAAGGGTTGTTCCGCTGGAAGGACCGCCGGATGGAGCGCTGGGGGGTGGAGCAAGGCCTGCCTCGGCCGGAGATAACGGCGCTCCGAGAGGATAGTTCGGGCTGCCTCTGGATGGGGTTCATTCACACGGTGTCCCGGATGTGCAACGGAGTGATCGAATCGATCCCGGTAGGCGTGGAGGAAGAAGAGATCCTCTCCACCCTCGAGGAAGATCCGCAGGGCAACATGTGGGCGGGAGGCCGTTGGGGTAATCTGTACCGGCTCAGCCCGAGGCTGTTTCGTATTTTCACCCGCCGCGAAGGCCTACAGGAGAGCCACCTGACCGGTGTCGCGGTGGACAAAGAGGGTCAGATCTGGGGTAGCCTCCGGAGCTCGGGACTGGCTCGCATCGTCGACGGTAGAGTTGTCTCCACGCTGACGGAAAAGGAAGTTCTGCAGGTGCAAACCCTGTTGCCCCACCCGGAACGGGGCGTCATCGTGGCCGGCAATATGGGGCTCTTCGCGGTGGACAGCCGGGGTCTGCGCCCGTTCCCTACCCGGATCCCGATCCCGCCGCTATCGCTGCCGGCCATGCACTGGGAACGGCCGGGCCAGCTTCTCCTCTCGGGCCTTGAAGCCAACTATCGGCTCCATCAGCCGGTCAACGGCGATCCGTGGGCGGTGGAGACGTTGGCCGGTCCCACCCGGATGCGGCAGTGGACCACGGGCAGCGACGGCCGGATCTGGGCCTTGGCGCAATACAGGGGACTGCATTGGCTCGACGGGAATCGCTACCGCCAGGCTGAAAATGGCTCCGCGGAGCGGGCGCGCGCCTGGTATAGCCTCACGAGTGATCCGGATGAGCGTCTGTGGATCGGCACGACGGATGGATTGGAGTTGTATTCCACCCGGAGGGGCCGTTTCCTCACGGCGGTTCCGCTGCTGGCGGGGGACCAGGTTTTCCACATTTCGCTGGACGGCTTTGGCAAGATCTGGTGCGCAACGCGACAGGGGCTCGTCCGGTTTTCCCGCAGCGAGGCGTTGGCCGTGGCCAACGACGTGGCCGAGGGCCATGCGCGGGAGCTCCTGGTGGAGCGATTCGGCGAGGCGCACGCCCTGCCGACTACGAACTTCGGCTTGGTCACTTCCGCCACGGGAGCTACCGACGTGCAGGGAAGAATCTGGTTCCCTGGCCTGCTCGGGCTGGTTTCGGTGAACCCGGCCGACTTCGAGAGGACGCCCCGGCCACCGGCCGGGCTTCTATTGCAAGTTGTGAGCGACGGCCGGCCGAAGGATCTCAATCAGGAACTGCGGATCGCCCCCGGGAGCAAGACTCTCGAGTTCGTCTTCCAAACCCTGCGGCTCGATCCCCTAGGCGGCGAATTCTGCCGCCTGCAGCTGCGCGGGTTCGACCCGGACTGGCTGCCGTGCCGCGACCGGCGAGCGGCTCAGTACTCGGGCCTGCCTCCCGGAAGCTACGAGTTCGCATTGCAAACCTCCAGCCAATCCGGAACTTGGAACGGGCAGACGCTGCGGGTGCCGCTCACCATCGAACCGGCGTACCACGAGCGCGGTTGGGTTCGCCTTCTCGCTGTCCTGCTTTTGAGCGCGGGCTTCGGAACCTGGGCATGGCAGCGCCATCGGGCGCAAGAGGAGCGGACGAGGCTGCTCGAAGAGAAAGTGGAGGAACGAACCGAGAAACTGGAGAGCGCCATGCAGGCCGCGCAAGCCGCGAATCGCGCTAAAAGCGAATTCCTGGCCACGATGAGCCATGAGATCCGCACGCCAATGAACGGGGTGCTCGGGGCGGTCCAACTGCTGGGCGATTCCACGCTCAATCGGGAACAGCGGACGCTGGTCTCGGTGATCCGGCAGTCTGGCGAAGACCTGGTCGGGATCGTCGATGATATCTTGAGCCTGTCGAAGGTGGAAGCCGGGAAGCTCACGCTCGAAAGGGCGGAGGTTTCTACTCGCGCGCTCGGCGAGAGTCTGGTTTCGCTGTTCCAACCCAAGGCTGATGCCAAAGGCGTCCAGTTGCGGCTGGTCGTCGAGGAAACAGTGCCCGCCCGGATTCTGAGCGATCCGCAGCGGTTGCGACAGATTCTGCTGAATCTGATTGGTAACGCGGTGAAGTTCACCGAACGAGGCGAAGTCGTCCTTCGCATTCAGGCGGACCGGGAGGCCGGCACCTTGAGCTTCCAGGTACAGGACACGGGCATGGGCATCGCGGCTGACAACATTCCTACGCTGTTTGATCCCTTTGTGCAGGCGGATTCTTCGACCACGCGGCGCTACGGTGGCAGCGGACTCGGTCTTTCCATCGTCCGCCGCTTTGTTGAGGCGATGCGCGGCACGGTTGCAGTCGAAAGCGAACCCGGCCGCGGTTCCAGCTTCCAGGTGACCATCCCACTCGAAGTGGCCACCGCACCAATTGAGGCTGCCATGTTACCAGCCGTGGTGACGTCTTCGCTGGGAGTCGGACTTCGGGTACTCGTCGCCGAAGACAACGCCGTGAATCAACTTCTCTTCCGGAAAATGTTGATGCGCCTCGGCTGCGAGGTGAGAGTAGCCAACGATGGGCGCAAGGCGCTGGAGGTTTTGCGCGCCGAGCCCATTGATATCGTTCTGATGGATTGTCAGATGCCCGAGCTTGACGGCTACGAAACGACCAGAGAGATCCGGTCCTGGGACGGCCCCTTCGCGCATTTGCCGGTGATCGCGCTCACTGCCAGCGCGATGGAAGAGGATCGGCAACGGTGTTTCGAGGCCGGTATGAACGACTTCCTCAGCAAGCCGCTCATCCTGGCCAACCTCGAAGCGGCACTCGCGCGCTGGAGCACGCCTACTGTGGAACCCGATCCGCAAAGCTATCCCCGGTAATCATCCGGGTCACCCGGCCGCCAGATTCGACGAAGCGAACCGGTTCGCCTACCGCGGCTCCGCCCGTGGGACCATCGAGGCGAAAGCGGCCTTCTCCGAGCGGGGTCAGTTGCAACGGGTTCTCGAGAGTCGGTCCACCCAGGGTCAAAACGACGAGCCGCTGGTTGAGCTCGACAACCTGGGTGTCCCCGAAGCGGCTGCGGTACACGCCGGCAAAGCGGCTCCAGGCTGGATCCCAAGGAACGGTCGCCGCGGGTGTCTTTTGGGCTTTGGCGACCGCTTCCCCAACACTGTTCATCAGCTGCATGGCGATCTCGGCCGGCGCGGCATCCTGGGCGTTGGTCAACACGATCACCCCGATCTTGTCGTCTGGGCGGAAGTAGGTCTGCGTCATATAGCCGGGGTAGCTGCCGCCGTGGCCGACATAGATTTTGTCCTTCTCGCGGCGTACAGAAAAGCCAACGGCGTAGCCTTGCGTCCAGTTGGTTTCGAGCATGCGGACGCGATGCATTTCGCGAAGCGAGCCGGTGCTTAAAAGCTGGGCGCCGCCCATCTTGCCGCGGCGGAACTGCGCGGAGACGAACCGCGCCATGTCTTCGACGGTGGAGGTGAGGCCGGTGGCCGGGGCCATTCCCTTGGCATCGACAAAGGGCATGATGGCGCGCGATCCGTCCGGCATGCGTCGGCCGTAGCCGACGGCCAATCCGGTGACGGGCTGGTCAACGCTCGAAGCCGCCATGCCCAGGGGGTTGAAGATATGGTTCTGCAGATAGGCGGCCCAGGTCTCGCCACTGACCGCTTCGACGATCATGCCAGCGATGGTGTAGGCGAGATTCGAATACTTCCACCGGACCTCCGGCGAGAAGGCGGCCTGCCGTTCCGGCATGAGATTCTTGAGCTCCTCGGCGGTGGGGAACTGCAACGTGCTCCAGTGCGAGCCGGCTTCGCGCGGCAGGCCGGAACCGTGCATGAGGAGGTCCTCAACGGTGATCGGCGGGTCGTCCGCCGCAGCCGGCTTCACTTGAAACCAAGGCAGATACTTCACAACCGGATCGTCCAGGCGGACCTTGCCCTGCTCCCGTAACTGCATGATGGCCGTGGCGGTGAAGAGCTTACTGTGGGACGCCATCCGGAATTGGGTGGTGGGCGCCATCGGCTTTTTCGCCGCGACATCCGCGAAGCCGAATCCTTTGGCCCAGACCAGCTTCTGATCGGCGACGACACCGACCACTGCGCCGGGCAGCCCCTTACTTGTCATCTGCCCTTCCATCCAGGCAGTGAACAACCGCTGCGCGCCATCGAGTTCCGGATCGGCCGCAACCGCTCCGCTGACGAAAAGAAGACCGGGAAGCAGGCGAGTGAGTAGCATGGTTTACTCCGTAGATTACACTAGGCTCGTGATCCCTCAATTGTCCGATCTTGAGCAGCGCGTGCTCGGCAGCATGATCGAAAAAGACATGGCAACGCCCGAGTACTATCCGCTCAGCCTGAACGCCCTGACCAATGCCTGCAATCAGAAGAACAACCGCGAACCGGTCACCTCCTACGATGACGAGACCGTCGAAGCGGGCCACACCGAACTTCGCGGCAAACGACTGGCGGTGATCATCACCGGCAGCGGCCGTGTTCCAAAGTATGGCCACCGCGCGCAGGAGACTTTGAATCTTTCAAATCGCGAACTCGCGCTGCTCGCCGTGCTGCTCCTTCGCGGACCGCAAACGTTGAATGAACTCAAGGACCGGAGCCACCGGCTCCATGCTTTTGAAGATCTCGACAGCATGGAATCGGCGTTGAAGAAGCTGATCGACCGCGAGATGGCGATCTTCATTCCGAAGCAGACCGGCTGGCGCGAGCCACGCTATATGCATCTGTTCGGGGGACCGATCGATATAGCCGCTTTGGCGGACGCGCCGGCGGCCAAGGCCGCCACGCCAAGCAACGACCGCATCACCCATCTGGAGATCCAAGTCGAATCACTCCGGGCCGAATTGGAGACACTCCGCCAGGAGTTCTCAACCTTCAGGACCCAATTTCAATGAGACTATTTCCGATCGCCCTCCTGTTGTGCAGCACCCTGTTTGGACAGGGCAAAGAGTTCATCCTCGAGAACTATACGAAGTACGAATACCGGGTGCCGGTGCGGGACGGGAAGCGCTTGTTCACGAGCATCTACGTGCCGAAGGATCAGTCGCAGAAGTGGCCGATCCTGCTGAACCGGACGCCATATTCGGTGGCGCCGTACGGGCCCGATCAGTACAAGACGGCGTTAGGGCCGTCGACGGTGCTGGGCAAATCGAAGTACATCTTTGTTTATCAGGATGTGCGCGGCCGAAACCTGTCGGAGGGCGAGTTCATCAACATGACTCCGCACAAAACCGCGAAGGGGCCGAAGGATGTCGACGAGAGCACGGACACCTACGACACGATCGATTGGCTCGTGAAGAACCTGGCAGGCAATAACGGGAAGGTGTGCACGTACGGGATTTCATATCCGGGCTTTTACACGGCGGCGGGTATGATCGACGCGCATCCGGCGCATGTTTGCGCTTCCCCGCAAGCGCCGATTACGGACTGGTTCTCGGGTGATGACTTTCATCGCAACGGGGCGCTCTATCTGCCGCACGCGTTCAACTTCCTGTACGGCTTCGGCAAGCCGCGACCGGAGCCGGTGCAGCAGAAGGGTGACCCGTTTGTGCACGGGACGCCGGATGGATACCAGTTCTTCCTGAAGATGGGCCCGCTCTACAACGCCAACGAGAAGTTCTACAAGAACGCCGTGCCCTTTTGGACCGAGATGATGAAGCACGACGTCTATGACGAGTTCTGGCAGTCGCGGAACCTGCGGCCGCATTTGAAGGCGATCAAGCCGGCGGTGATGACGGTGGGCGGATGGTTCGACACGGAGAATCTGTTCGGGGCGCTGCAGGTGTTTAAATCAGTCGAGAAGGCGTCGCCTTCGACGCAGAACATGCTCGTGATGGGGCCGTGGTGGCACGGGCAGTGGGCGCGGGACGCGGGCGAGGCGATCGGCAAAGTGAAGTTCAACGCGAAGACCGGGGAGTACTACCGGGAGAAGATTGAGGCGCCGTTCTTTGAGTTCCATCTGAAAGGCAAAGGCAAGATGGAATTGCCGAAGGCTTCCGTGTTCGAGACGGGCACGAACGTATGGCGGCAGTTCTCGCAGTGGCCGCCGAAAGAGGCGAAGCCGATGCGATTCTCGTTCAACCCCGGCGGGGTGCTCAGCGCGGCCGGGACGCGCGATGCGGGCTTTGAGGAGTGGATCAGCGATCCGGCCAAGCCGGTGCCTTACATCGCCGGGATTTCCAACCGGATGACGCGGGAACACATGGTGGAGGATCAGCGGTTTGCCTCTTCGCGGACCGACGTGGTGGTGTACCAGACCGAGCCGCTTGAAGAGGATTTGACGATCGCCGGACCGATCAAGAACGAGTTGATCTTCTCGACCGACGGGACGGACGCCGACCTGATTGTGAAGCTGATCGACGTGTATCCGGATGACCTGCCGGAGAACGCCGGGTACCAGCAACTGGTGCGGGGCGAGGTGTTCCGCGGCAAGTTCCGCGAGTCGTTCGCGAAGCCAGTACCGTTTGTGAAGGACCAGCCGGCGAAGGTGGAGTACGAGCTCAACGACGTCCTGCACACGTTCCGCCGGGGGCATCGGGTGATGATCCACGTGCAGAGTTCCTGGTTCCCGATTGTGGACCGGAACCCGCAGAAGTTCGTGAACATCAATGAGGCGAAAGAGGCCGACTTTGAGAAGCACCGGCACCGGCTGCACCGGGGCTCGGGGATTCAGTTCTTGAGTTTGCCTTCGAGTTCGGCCCAGCGCTGATAGAGGCGATCGACTTCGGCCTGCTTCGCCTCAATCTCGGTGAAGTGGGCCGATTCGAGTTCGGCTTCGGCGGCGTGGATGCGGCCTTCGATGGTGTCGTAGTCGCGCTGATCGAGATAGCTAAGTTTCACCTTCTTCTTCGGTGGAGCGATAGGCGCGGCGGTGGGCTTGGCCGTGTCCTTCTTCGTCGATGGCTTGGCGCGATCCTGCTCCCATTGGGAGTACTCGGCAAAGAGGCCCGCGGTGCCGTCGCCGTTTAAGGCGAGGACGGTGTTGGCGATGCGATCGAGCAGGTAACGATCGTGGGTGACGAGCACCATGGCGCCAGTGAAGTCGAGGAGGTTCTCTTCGAGCACTTCGAGCGTCGGGATGTCGAGGTCGTTGGTGGGCTCGTCGAGGAAGAGGACATCGGCGGGCTGCAGCATGAGGTTAGCGAGCAGGACGCGGGCGCGTTCGCCGCCCGAGAGTTGAGCGACGGGCTGGACGAGCTGCTCTTCCTGGAACAGGAAGCGCTTGGCCCAGGCAACGACGTGGATGGGGCGGCCCTGGAAGATGACGGTATCGCCGGCTTCGCAGAGGGCGCGGCGGAGGGTGACGGTTTCGTCGGGGAGGCGGCGATTCTGGTCGAGGATGACGATCTTGAGGTGTTCGGCGCGTTCGACGGTTCCGGCGTCCGGGGTGATACTACCGGCGAGGATGCGGAGGAGGGTGGACTTGCCGCAGCCGTTGCCGCCCACGAGGCCGAGGCGCATGCCGGCGGTGAGCGTGACGTCGAGATCCTGGAACAGGAGACGGCTGTAGCTTTTCGAGAGCTTTTCGGCGGTGATGAGGCGCTTGGTCTGGCGTTTGGAGGCGTTCATCGAAACGCCGGCGGTGGCGCGTTCGGCGTTGCGATCGGAGACCTCGGCGAGTTCGTCAATGAGGCGGTGGGCTTCGTCGATGCGGGCCTTGGATTTGGTGGTACGGGCTTTGGCGCCGCGGCGGAGCCATTCGATTTCGCGGCGGACGCGGGAAGCGAGCGACTCCTGGTAGCGCTGCTGGGCGATGAGGAAGTCGGCGCGCCGTTCGAGGAACTTGGTGTAGTTGCCCTCGACGAAATACATGCCGTCGGGGTAGGTCTTGTTGATCTCGCCCATGTGGGTGGCGACCTGTTCGAGGAAGTAGCGGTCGTGGCTGATGAACAGGGCGGCGCACTCGGCGGTTTTGAGGGCGGCTTGGAGCCAGATGATGCCGTCGATATCGAGATGGTTGGTGGGCTCGTCGAGGAGGATGACGGCGGGTTCGCGGACGAGGCCGGCGACGATGGAGAGGCGTTTGCGCCAACCGCCGGAGAGGGAGGCGGCGGGCATGTCGAAGTCGTTGAGGCCGGCGCGGCTGGATTCCATCTCGATGCGGACGGTCTTTTCACCCGGAGTGAGGGCGGATTCGCGGAGAGCGTGTTCGAGGACTTCGCGGACGGAGATGCCTTCCGGGAAGAACGAATCCTGCTCGACGTAGGCGATGACGGCCTGTTTGCGGACGGAACGGGTTCCCGAGTCGGGAGGTTCGAGACCGGCGAGGATTTTGACCAGGGTCGACTTGCCGGCGCCATTGGGGCCGGTGAGTCCGATGCGTTGGCCATCGTGGATGGCAAGGGTCAGATTTTCAAAGAGAGGCTGGGCTCCAAAGCGTTTGGAGACCGCCGAAGCGGAGAGGACAACACCCATGTATATACCAGTATGATGGACCGGATGGCGTTCGATCCAGAGCGGGAGTATGAGAACTTCCGATTGACCTTCGAGTACAAGCTGGCGCAATGGTGCGAAACGCTACTGCTCTTGCGGGCGCCGCGATGGGGAAGGCCGGATCTTTCCGGGGTGCCGGTGCAACTGGCGCATGACTTTCATGGCAAGCTGACGGCGAATGTGACGGGGGCGGTGGCGGGGCGGACGGCGCCGCGGAAGCTACTGCCGCCGGGCTTTGGACAATGGCACAAGGCCGAAGTGACGCTCGACGGGGAACGGCTGCGGGTGGTGATCGACGGGGAGTCGCTGCAGGATACGACCGTGGAAGGGCACCCGACGGGGTTTATCCGCTTCGCGAAGTTGGGCCATCCGTTTGAGGTGCGGGCGATGGCGATTGAGGAGTTGCCGGGGCGGGTGCGATGGGACCGGTATGAGTCGATCGACGAGTGGCGGTTACGGGACGGCGGGACGTGGTTTGTGCGGGATGGGGCCATTGTGGGAACGGATGGCCACGGGATTCTGTATGCGCCGGGGCTGTACGAAGACTGCGAGCTACAGGTGGCGGTGCGGACGCAGAACCATGTGAACGCGGGGATCTTCTTCCGGGGGTCGCCGGACAAGGCAAAAGACCGGGGCTGGGAGGTGCAGATCTTCTCGCCGCCGGAGGCGGTGTACCCGACGGGTAGCATTTATGGGCGGGTGCGGAGTACGATCCCGTTTGACCATGAAGGGGTTTGGATCCTGCTGCGGGTTTGTGTCGAAGGGACGCGGTGCCGGGTGTGGTTCAACGGGATGTTGGCGGCAGCGGGCGACGTGCCGGCGGGGCGCGGGCAGGTGGGCCTGCAGATTCATTTGGAGAAGGCGACGGTGGAGTTCCGCGAGCTGCGGATCAGGAGCTTATAGATGACGACGGGCGTGACGGTGATGCCGGAGTCGATCCAGAACGAAGGGATCGAGGCGATTTTAGACCGGTTGACGGCGGCGGGGGTGACGCAGGTGGCGACGTCTCCGTACGTGATGGAGCCGGCGGACGAGAAGACGGGAAGCCGGGAGCCGCCTATCGACGCGGGTGCGGGTTCGGTGCGGCTGCTGGACCGGCCGTTGTGGGGCAAGCGGGAGCTGTTCGTGCGGACGGCGCCGAGCTTTGTGCCGGACAAGAAGCTCTATGCGGGGCTGCGGTATCAGCCAGCGGCGGCGGACGGGCTGACGGAGCGCGAGGGCGGCATCATCACGAAGTTCATCCGGGCGGCGCAGGCGAAGCATATCCAGGTGTACCTACAGATTCAGGCCGCGATTCCTCCGGGGTACCGGGTGCAGTTTGGCGGTCCGATGGACGAGGATAAGCCGCGACTGCCGGACGGGCGGGTTCCGCCGCGGCGGTTTGCCAACAACGGGAGCCTGGCGAGCCCGCACATCACGAACTATACGCTCGCGCTGACACGAGACCTGCTGCGGGCGTACCCGGAGATCGACGGCATCCGCTACGACTGGCCGGAGTATCCGCCGTACATGCTGGACGACGTTTTCTTGGACTTCAACCCACAGTTGGCGAAGCTTGGTGGGTTCGATTTTGAGCGGATGCAGCGGGAGGCGCAGGCGCTGTACCGGTTGTTGCACGGGGGACTGACCAACAAGCATTTGGAGCGTTGGTTGACGGATGATGGCGGCCGGGGCCCGCTGCTGCAGGCGCTGGTGGACCAGCCGGGGTTGGGCGATTGGCTGCGGTGCAAGGCACGGCTATCGGGCGAATTGGCGCAGAAACTACGGGAGACGTTGCCGGCGCGGGTAGCGCTGGTTTTCGGGACGTTTCCGCCGCCGTTCACGACGGTGAGCGGGTTCGATTTCCGGACGGTGGCCACGGCGTTTCACGTGAAGTTGTATACGATGCATTGGCCGGTGATTTTCCGGTTTTATGGCGAGCAGCTGAAGCGGAATAATCCGTCATTGGACGAGGAGCTGCTGGTGCGGGCGCTAAGCAATTGGTTGGGGATTCAGGATCCGCCGTACTTTACGCGGCTCGACCAGTTCAAGTATCCGGAACCGGAGGAGGAGCATCCGGTGGGCGAGCAGGTGCAGGCGTTGAAGATCCGGGACGCGCAGCGGATGGCGGGCGAAACGCCCGTTTACTCGTTTGTGCATGGGTATGGACCGGTGAAGGACTTTTTGCGCCGGCTACAGGTGGGCCGGGCAGCGTCCCAGCACGGGGTTTGGATCAACCGGTATGAGTATTTGCGCAACGAGAAGATCGCCGGGATGAAGCCGCGCCCCTAAGCGGCCTTGGGATATTGCGAGAGCCCATAGCGTTTGAGCAAATCTCCCGGGTCATAATCAGGAGCCACCAGATCCATTAAGTTCTTGTTTGTCAACACAGTAAGGACATATTCCGGGAGTTTAAAGCTGGGTTCCTTTTTCGCTCTTTCGGCTAGCGTGAGGATGTGCTCGACAATTTCTGGAGTCGGCAGTTCGTCGTCAATTTGAGTCGCGTCGGCGCTGACATCAATCGGCTCGGCTGGATTCATGGGAAAGTGCTTTTGGACGAGGAGCAGCGTTTTTAGAAACCCGTTGAACGCGGCTTGGTGCTGCCGCTGGCTGCGGGCGACGAACCGTTGGAGTTCCTTTTCATAGATGGCGCGTTTTTGTCCTTCAAAGAAGTGTTCGGAAAGGCCCAGCGCCGGGAATTCGCGGACGACGGAGTCGATTTCGCGCTGCATCGCTTCGGTGCCCAAGGTGGTGAGCCGATCGTGTTGGAACAGGGCGACGGCCATGCGCCGAACCAGGCTGAGTTCGAATTCC
>LNFE01000210.1 GCA_001464575.1 Acidobacteria bacterium Ga0077553
CGGCTACTCGGCGCCGCGGTGGGCAGCATTCTCGCCATCTTGGGCGCTTATCTGATGACGCTCGTGCTGGCGCAGGCCTTCCCTTCGAATCACGACACCATCCCGTTTCTACAAGTGATGCTGTTGCTCTGGATGACCTACTGCGGCCTGGTGGTGGGGGCGAATAAGGGCGAGATGTTGAACTTGAGTGCCTGCGGCGGCATGTTCGGCGGAGAGACAGCGGCATCGCCAAAAGAGGACCTGAAGATTCTCGATACGAGTGTGATTATCGATGGGCGGATCGCGGATATTGCCGAGACGGGATTCATCGAAGGAACGTTTATCATCCCGACCTTTGTACTCCGGGAGCTGCAACTGGTGGCCGACTCGGCCGATTCGCTGAAGCGGAACCGGGGCCGGCGCGGGCTCGATATTTTGAGCCGGATCCAGAAGAACCCTGACCTGCACATCCGCATCGTGGAGGAGGATTTCCCGCAGGTCCGCGATGTCGATATGAAGTTGCTCGAACTGGCCAAGCACCTGCACTGCAAGGTGGTGACGAACGACTTCAATTTGAACAAGGTGGCGCAGATCCACGGCGTCGAAGTTCTGAACATTAATGAGTTGGCCAACTCGCTGCGGCCGGTGGTGCTGCCGGGCGAACTGATGAAGGTCTTTATCCTGAAAGAGGGCAAGGAGCAGAATCAGGGCGTGGCCTATTTGGACGATGGGACCATGGTCGTTGTGGATAACGCGCGCAAGATGATATCGAAGACAATCGAGATTTCGGTGACCAGCGTACTGCAGACCACGGCGGGCAAGATGATCTTCGGCCGTTTTGATGAGCGCACCCATTCCGCCGAAAAGGTTCAGGCCGCGCTACACTAGAGTCCCTGACCATGAGAGTAGCTGTCATCCTCCCGGCGGCGGGTCTTGGCACCCGCATGGCCAAATCGCAACCGGACGCGGCCCACAACCGGAAACAATTTCTGGTGTTGGAAGGGTCCCCGATCCTGATGCATACGATCCGGAAGTTCGCCCAAAGCGCGACGGTTTCCGAGATTGTCGTGGCGCTGCGGGGGGACGACATCGGATGGTTCCAGGAACTGCTCGACAAGGAGGCGCTGGTTAAGCCGGTGCGCCTGGTGGTGGGCGGCGATTCGCGGCAGGAGTCGGTGGAGCATGCGCTCGAGGCGCTCGACGAGTCGGTGGAACTGGTCGCGGTGCATGACGCGGTGCGGCCGTTTGTGAGCCTCGAACAGATTGAAGCGGTGATTGCCGAAGCAGCCGTGTGCGGGGCGGCGATTCTGGGCGTGGTTCCGGTGGATACGGTGAAGCGCGCCTCGCGCCACCGGATCGAAACGACGATTCCGCGGGAGCGGCTGGTTTTGGCGCAGACGCCGCAGGTGTTCCGGTTTGGCCTGCTGAAGCAGGCTTTCGCCCAGGCAACCGCCGACGGCTTCACGGGTACGGATGAGTCGTCGCTGGTGGAGCGCTTGGAGAACGTGGACGTGCATGTCGTTCCGGGCAGTGACCGCAACATCAAGATCACCAAGCCGACCGATCTCGAACTGGCCAAGGCGTTTTTGGCCGAAGAGGCCGCCCGGAAATCGGCATGACCGACTACCGTACGGGGCTCGGCTGGGACAACCATCGGTTGGCGCCGGGACGCGTGCTGATTCTGGCGGGAGTCGTGATCCCGCACGAGACCGGGTTCGAAGCGCACTCGGACGGCGACATTCTGCTGCACGCGGTGACTGATGCGTTGCTGGGCGCTGTAGCGCTGGGCGACATCGGGATGCACTTCCCCGATACGGATCCGCAATGGAAGGGCGCATCGTCCGACCGGTTTGTGCGCCATGCGTTGGCGTTGGTGCAGGCCAAGGGTTACCGGCTATCGAATGTCGATACAACCGTGGTGCTGCAGCGGCCGAAGTTGAAGGATTTTCGGGAGACGATCCGGGTGAGCTTGGCCGAGCTAGTGGGTTTGCCGCTCGACCGGGTGAACGTGAAGTTCAAGACCGCGGAGAAGGTGGGGCCCGTGGGAGAGGAGCGGTCGGCGGAGGCCCAAGCGGTAGTGACGATCGTGCGCGATACTAACGAATAGAGAGGGGTATCGGTGAAGCTCGTCCTGTCGTTATTCGCATTGGCCGTGGGTGCGTTTGGTCAGGTGACCTACACGCGAGACGTTTCGCGTGTCTTTCAGGCAAAGTGTCAACAATGCCATAGAGAAGGCGACATCGCACCGTTCGCGCTCGACTCCTACGAAGCCGCGATGACCTGGGCCGAAGACATTCAGCGGGCTGTCGAAGAACGCCGGATGCCACCGTGGAAACCGGTGGATGGTCACGGCGAGTTTCAGCACAACTTCGGGCTTTCGGCCGAAGAGCGGGACCTGATCCTGAACTGGTACCGCGGCGGAGCGGAAGAGGGTGACCCGCGAGACCTGCCGGAGCCGCTGCCGGTGACCGGAGAGTTTCGGCTGGGTGATCCGGATGTGGTGTTGACGATGCCGCAAAGCTATTCGCTGAAGCGGCGCGGGGATACCTACCGGTGCTTTGTGATTCCAACGGATTTCGGGTCGGACCGATTCATCGATGCGTTTCAAGTGGTGCCGGGAAATCGGCAGGTGGTTCACCACGTGATTCTGTATCTCGACACGTCGGGCAAGGCCCGGCAGATGGACGGGCAGGACGGGGAACCGGGCTATGACTGCTTCGGAGGCCCGGGCGACGGGATTCCGCTAACGCTTTCGAGCATGGCCGGGGGATGGGTTCCCGGGATGGCGACCAACCGGTTTCCGGAAGGCGTCGGGACGCTGCTGCCGAAGGGCGTCGATATCATCATGCAGATCCATTATTACCCCGGTGGACGGACGAACCAGGAAGACCAGACCAAGGTCGGGATGTATTTCGCGCAGGGCGAGGTGAGCAAACGGCTGGTGTATCTGCCGATTTTGAATACAACCTTTCGCATTCCTGCGGGCGCCGAGAACCACGAAGTGACCGCGACCTTTCCCATTCCGCCGCTGTTCGATGCCACAGCCTATCTCGTCGCCCCGCACATGCATCTGCTCGGCAGGCAGTTCAAGCTGGAGAAGATTCGGCCGAACGGACGGGTGGAGCCGCTGATCTTCATCGACAATTGGGACTTCAACTGGCAGGGTTTTTATCAGTACCAGCAGCCAGTCCGGCTGAACGCGTTTGACCGGGTGCGGGCGACGTGCACGTTCGACAACTCGGAGAAGAATCCACGGAATCCAAGCAATCCGCTGAAGATTGTCCGGTGGGGCGAAGGCACCGAAGACGAGATGTGCATCGGCTTCCTGGGCGTGACCTTCGACCGCGAGAACTTCGTGCCGTTCAACCAGCCGCTGTAGGGAGAAGCATGGCGGAAATCGTCAGACCGCCCGGACCGCAGGCAGGCTTCTTTTCCGGAGGGCTGTTCCGCTTCCGGAAAGACCCGCTCACCTACCTGGAGCAGCTCGCGGCCGAATATGGTTCCTTCGCCTATTTTCAGGCCGGCCATCAGCATATCTACTTCGTGAATGAACCGGAAATGATCCGGGACGTGCTGGTGACGCGGAACAGCCTGTTCACCAAAAGCCGGATTCTGCAGCGGGCGAAATCGCTCTTGGGCGAAGGGCTCTTGACCAACGAGGGTGCCAGCCATATTAAACAGCGGCGGATGGTGCAGCCGGCGTTTTACCGGGACCATTTGGTGACCTACGGAGCGCAGATGGTGGCGCTGGCGGACAAGGCGTGCAGCAGATTACGAAACGAAGCCATTCTCGATATCGACCAGGAGATGATGCGGCTGACTCTGGCGATCGTCGGACAGACGCTGTTCAGCGCCGATGTGGAGGACGAGGCGCCGCAGGTGGGCGAGGCGATGAACGCGTTGATCGCGATTATGCCGCTGCTGATGCTGCCGGGGTCGCAGTTCATTGAGTACGTCCCGCTGCCGGCGACGCGCCGATATTTGCGGGCGTCCAAGCTGGTGGAAGGGACCATCTTCCGGATCATGAATGAGCGGCGGGCGTCGGGGGCGAACCCGGGCGATCTGCTCTCGATGCTAATGAACGCGCGGGACGCCGAAGGGGACAACTCGGCGATGTCGGATAAGCAGGTGCGGGACGAGGCGTTGACGCTGTTCCTGGCCGGGCACGAGACGACGGCGACGGCGCTGGCCTGGACCTGGTATCTGTTGGCGCAGCACCCGGAGGCCGAGGCGGCGATGCACGCCGAGTTAGCAGCGGTGCTAGGCGGGCGGTTGCCGGGCTTCGACGACCTGCCGCAACTGAAGTACACGCAGCAGGTGTTCGCCGAGTCGATGCGGTTGTACCCGCCGGCGTGGGCGATTGGCCGGATGGCGCGCGAGCCGCTGGAGTTGGCGGGATACACGCTGCCAGTGAAGTCGATCGTGATCATGAGCCCGTACCTGATGCACCGGAACCCGAAGTATTGGCCGGACCCGAACCGGTTCGACCCGGGGCGCTGGGCGGACGGCGACTTTTATAAGCGCGACTTCACCTACTTCCCGTTTGGCGGGGGGCCGCGGATCTGCGTGGGCGAGCGGTTTGCGTGGATGGAAGGGGTGCTGCTGCTAGCCGTGATTGCACAGCGGTGGCGTTTCCGGCTGCAGCCGGGTCACGTGGTGGAGCGCAAGGCGTTGATCACTCTGCGCTCGAAGCACGGAATAAAGGTTATCGCGGAAGCGCGCTGAAGCTGCGCTGGCGGGCCGGGAGGAACTCGTCGCCTTCGCGCCACGTGGTGACGGCGGCGGAGTTGGCGATGGTGAGGCCGACGGTCCATCCAAAGCGGCCCATCTGCTCCATGCCGGCGAAGTCCCAGTTGTCTTTGTACTCGTCGGAGGGCTGATGGTAGTTCTTGGCGTTGTATTCGTAGACGATGTTGTCGCCGAAGGTTTCGTCCTTGCCCCAGTATTCGGTGCCCATGTTGACGGAGAAGGCGGGGACGCCGGCGCGGGCGAAGGCGAAATGATCGGAACGATAGTAGTGGCCCTGCTCGGGATGGGGATCGGGTTTGATCTTTAGATTGAAGCGTTTGGCGGTGGCTTCAACGGTGGGATAGACACTGGTTCGTTCTGCGCCAATCACGACGACATCCTTGACGGCGCCGAAGGGGTAGAACGAATCGTAGTTGACGTTGAGCATCGTCAGGCCGGCGGGGATGAGGGGCTTGGCGGCGTAGAACTCGGCGCCGCGCAGGCCGCTCTCTTCGGCGGTGACGGCGATGAAGATGGCCGAGCGCTTGGGGCGCTGGTGGAGGGCGGCCCAGGCGCGGGCGGCTTCGAGCAGGATGCCGCAGCCGGTGGCGTTGTCGACGGCGCCGTTATAGATGGCGTCACTTCCCTTCTCCGCGCCGACGCCGAGGTGGTCCCAATGGGCGCTGAAGACGACGGCTTGCTTGCTGAGTTCGGGGTCGGAGCCGCGGACGATGCCGGCGACGTTGGCGGCGCGGATGGCGCGCATTTTGGTGGGGATGGAGCCGGAGGCCGAGAGGCTGAGGGGGGTGGCGCGGAAGCCGCGGGTGTTGGCCTGGGCGAGTAATTCATCGAGGTTCTTGCCGAGGGCCTTTTCAGCGGAGGCGCGGGTGACCCAGCCGGCGAAGGCGAGGGCGGCGACGCCGGGGTCGAGCTTGACCTGGGGGTCTTCCTTGCCCCAGGAGCTGCGGACGACCTCCCAGCCGTAGCCGGCGGTGGGGGTGGTATGGAGGATGATGCAGCCGACGGCACCGCGGCGGGCGGCCTCTTCGTACTTATAAGTCCAACGGCCATAATAAGTTAGAGCCTTACCGCCGAAGAATTTGGGGTCGTCGCTGGGGGGTTCGTTCGTGAAGAGAACGACGACTTTGCCGTTGACGTCGACGCCGGCGTAGTCGTCCCAGCCGAACTCGGGGGCGGTAATGCCGTGGCCGACGAAGACGGCTTCGGCGTTAAACTCGGCGAGGCTTTTCTGCTGCTGGGTGTTGCCGACGAAGTCGACGGCCCAGGTGAGGTTGGCGGAGCCGAGGGTGAGTTTGGCGGAGGACTGGGGCTCGACGCCGACCAAGTCGACGCGCTGGAAGAAGGTGCCGTTGTCGCCGGCGGGTTCGAGGCCGGCGAGGGCCATTTGGGAGGCGAGGTAGGCGGTGGCGAGTTCACCGCCGCGGGTGCCGACGCCGCGGCCTTCGAGGAGGTCGCTTGCGAGGAACTTGACGTGTTCGCGGATGCGGGCGCCGGAGATTTCGGGTTGGGCCCACAGGGTGGCGGTGGTTAGACCAAGGAGAAGCAGCCTCATGAGAACCAGTGTATGCCGGAGCAGAAATACCCTATTTCCGATAGACAATTAGACCATCCTCTTGGTACGCTGAGGTTTTATGGAGACCCGCGTCCTCAGTCATCTCCGCGCCCTGGAGGCCGAGAGTATTCACATTTTACGGGAAGTGGTTGCCGAGTTTTCCAATCCGGTCATGCTATATAGCGTGGGCAAGGATAGCTCGGTGATGATGCGCCTGGCGCAGAAGGCTTTCCATCCGGCTAAGATCCCGTTTCCCGTGCTGCATGTGGACACGGGATACAAGTTCAAAGAGATGTACGAGTTCCGCGATAACCTGGCGAAGGAGCTGGGGCTTAACCTGATTGTGTATACCAATCAGGCGGCGCTCGATGCGGGCACGAACCCCTTTACGCTGGGCACGCAGAAGTGCTGCGCGCTGCTGAAGACGCGGGCGCTGCTCGATGCGCTGACCGCGGGCGGGTACGACGCAGCGTTCGGCGGGGCACGTCGGGACGAGGAGAAGTCCCGGGCCAAAGAGCGGATTTATAGCTTCCGCGATAAGTTCGGGCAGTGGGACCCGAAGAATCAGCGGCCGGAGCTATGGAACGTCTACAACGCCAAGATCGAGAAGGGCGAGACGATTCGCGTGTTCCCGCTTTCGAACTGGACCGAGCTGGACATTTGGCGGTACATCGAGGTGGAGAAGATTCCGATTGTGCCGTTGTACTTTGCCAAGGAGCGGGAGATGCTGGTGCGGGGCAATAGTATCGCGCCGCTTGAACACAACTACCCGATCCAGATTGGGGAGAAGCCGGAGATGGTGAAGGTGCGCATGCGGTCTTTGGGCTGCACGTACTGCACGGGGGCGATCCGGTCGGAGGCCGAGACGCTGCCGCAGTTGATGGATGAGCTGGTGCAGTTCAAGCGCTCGGAGCGCGAGAACCGGATTATCGATCACGACACGGAAGGTTCGATGGAGATCAAGAAGCGCGAGGGGTATTTCTAGAGATGAGCGTCGAGAGTCAACTCCTCCGTTTTACGACCGCCGGCAGTGTGGACGACGGCAAATCGACCTTGATTGGCCGGTTGTTGTATGAGGCCAAGGGGGTCTATGAAGACCAACTGGCGAGCGTGCAGAATTCGAGCGTGAACCGCTCGACGGGCCCGATTGATTTTTCGCTGCTGACGGACGGCTTGCGGGCCGAGCGGGAACAGGGCATTACGATTGACGTGGCGTATCGCTACGCGGCGACGCCGCGGCGGAAGTTCATCATCGCCGATACGCCGGGCCATGAGCAGTACACGCGGAACATGGCGACGGGCGCTTCGACCGCCGATTTGGCGATTGTGCTGATTGATGCGCGGAAGGGCGTGCTGGTGCAGTCACGGCGGCATGCGTTTATCACGGCGCTGCTGGGGATCCGCTTTGTGGCGGTGGCTGTGAACAAGATGGACCTGGTGGATTTTCGGGAGGATGTGTTCCAGAAGATTGAAGCCGAGTTTATGGAGTACGCGAAGAACGTAGGGCTTAAGAACGTGGCGTTCTTCCCGATTAGTGCTCTCGAAGGCGATAACATCACCGAGCCGAGTCCGCGGACGCCCTGGTACAAGGGGCCGCCGCTGCTAGAGCACTTGGAGAATGTGGATCTGGTGGAGGCGAAGAACTTCACGGAGCTGCGTTTTCCGGTGCAATATGTAAACCGGCCCACGCTCGATTTCCGTGGGTTTACGGGCCAATTGGCGAGTGGCATTCTGCGGCCCGGGCAGACGGTGATGACGCTGCCTTCGGGACGGATTACGAAGGTGAAGTCGCTGCCGAGCTATGACGGCGACTTGGCCGAGGCGTATCCGCCGATGTCGGTGACGGTGTGCTTAGAAGACGAAGTCGACATCAGCCGGGGCGATATGTTGGTGGACCCGGAGCGGGTGCCGCATGTGTCGCGGCGGTTTGCGGCCAAGCTCGTCTGGATGCACGAGACACCGGGCGAGGCGCAGCGCGACTACCTGTTGAAGCATACGTCGCAGACGGTGCGGGCGCAGATTTCGAAGATCCGGCACCGGATTGACATCAATACGCTGGCCGAGCAGCCGGCGAACAAGTTGGAGCTGAACGAGATTGCCTCGATTCAGGTGGAGACGCGGCGGCCGTTGTTCTTTGATGCGTACGGGCAAAACCGGACGACGGGCGCGTTTATTCTGATCGACCCGATTTCAAACGCCACCGTGGCGGCCGGGATGATTGAGGAGTCGACGGCGGAGTCCTTGGAGCCTTTGAAGCTGGGGAGTCTCGAGTTCAGCGGCGAGGCGGAAGCGACGGTGACGCCGGCGGAGCGGTACAAGCGGGCGGGCCACTATCCGGCGACGGTGTGGCTGACGGCGCGCCAGGATCTGGCGGGCATGTTGGAGCGGAAGCTGTTTGATTTGGGCTGCTCCGTGCATGTGCTGGCCGATGACCGGGAGAGCCATTTGCTGCCGGAGTTGGCGCGGGTGTTGAACAGCGCGGGCTTAATTGCGATCTGCTCGATTGCTTCGCCGGATGGGGCGGAGGCGAAGCGGGCGCAGGAGTTGGCGGGCGATACGCGCTTCCTGTTGGTGGACCCGCAGCAGTTGCCGGTGCGGGATGAGGAAGCGAGCGAAGTGCTGATGAAGATGCTCGAAGACCGCGGCGTGCTGCGGCGGAAAGAGCGCTTCGAAGTGGGCGAAGGGATCTAGACGCGGAAGTGATCGGGCCGCCACGTTTTGATGGCGGCCTTGATCTGTTTTTGGTCCCAGTTGCCGGCGATTGCTTTTTGCGCGAGGGCGGCGACTTCTTCGTCGGCGGCGAAGCGCAGGGCGACAAACTGCTTTTCCGTCAGCTTGGCGATTTCGGCGGCGGGGAGTTTCTCTTGCAGGCGGAGGCGCTCTTCGAGGCGGATGAGACGGTCCTGGACTTTGAGCGAGTACATCCGCATTTTGAACGCCAGCAGGAAGAGGGCGATGGCCATAACGACGGCGACGACTGTCGTGTACGCCGGGTAGGCCCAGGCGTGTTTCACGGCGAGAAGCACATTGATCAGCAGGACGGGGGAGAGCACGAAGTGGAAGAGAGGGTCCCACTGGGTGTGACTCTTGAAGCTTTGGGCGGCCATAGGGCCAGTATAGCTAGCGCCCTTTGAGTTCGAAGCGAACGGTGTAGTTCTTCTCCTTGCCGGGGAGGTTGCGGTAGCGCCAGGCTTCGTAGCCTTCTTTGGGGTGGGACTCTATTTCGTCGGGCGGGCCGAGGGTGACGTAGAGACGGCGCGGGGTTTCGAGATTGGGGTAGCGGGCGGTGGCCCATTTCATGCGGCGTTCGTGTTCGGCTTTGGCGGCTTCGCCGCGGCGCTGCCAGAACTGCTCGACGAAGCGGTCGCATTCGGCGGGTTCTTTGAGGCGGACGAAGGCGTCGCGTTCTCGGTCTTCGATGATCCACTGGACTTGGGTGGTGAGCCAGACTTCATACTGGGGGAGCAAGGCGCAGGTGTTGGTGGCGGGTGGCTGGGCGCTCAGAAGGGAGACGATCACGAGGACGATGGGGAGGGCCCAGGCGGGCGAGGTTGCTTTCTGATTCCTTTGCATAATTCTCCTGATTCGGTTTTCCATCTCACCTTGGCGGGCGGCGAGGGCAGGTTGGCAGCGGGACTGGAGTTCGGCCAGTTGCAGCAGGGCGCGGGCATAACGGGTGCGGTCTCCGCTGAGTTGGACGGCCACATCGTCGCAGCAGTGCTCTCGTTCGCGGCGGATGACGGCGGAGATCCACCAAGCGGCGGGATGGTAGAAGTAGACGACTTCGAACCAGACTTGGAGCCAGTTGACGAGGTAGTCGTGGCGGGCGATGTGCGCGAGTTCGTGGGCGAGGACGGCTTCGAGTTCGGGGCGGCCGAGGCCGGTGAGCGCGGAGAGGGGCAGCAGAACGACGGGCCGCCACCAGCCCATGGTGACGGGAGATTCGACGGCGGCCGTGAGGACTTCGATACGCCGCGTGATGCCGAGCGCGAGGGACCATTGGCGGACGGCTTGCAGAACGAGTGGATCGGTAACCGGGCCGCCTTGGCGGCGGAGGCGGAGGATGACGGCCCAACCACCGAGCGCCCGGACGGCGAAGAGGGCAGCGCCGAGGGCCCAGGCGCAGGGTAGGAGGCGGAGCCAGTCTGGAGCCTTGGCAGAGGTGGCCATGCTGGCAGAGCCAACGGCGGGTGGGGTGAACGGGGCGATGATGCGGGCGGGTTCGGGGATCAG
Organism: Acidobacteria bacterium Ga0077553; assembly: GCA_001464575.1. Classification (GTDB taxonomy): domain Bacteria; phylum Acidobacteriota; class Terriglobia; order Bryobacterales; family Bryobacteraceae. The sequence continues at coordinate 10,514 of LNFE01000210.1, forward strand.
CCAGAACAGGGGCGCCAGGGCAAAGAGGAAGAGGGCGAGGACTGCGGCGTTGTAGCGGGCTCGGGCACTGCGGAGGAAGAGGAGCGCGAAGCCCAGGGCGGCGGCTACGGCGGCGCCGATCCAGAGCGAGTGGAGCAGGGCGAGGCCGGCGGCTTCGAGGTGAGTGCTCATTGCTGCTCCTCGTACTCGTCGAGGAGGCGGCGCATGGCGGCGAGTTCATCCGCGGAGGGCTTGGCGCCGTTGAGGGCGCCCTGGAGGAGGGCCGTGGCGGAGCCGCCGAAGACGCGGGGGAGAACGTCTTCAAGGAAGCTGCCCTGCATCTGCTCGCGGGCCATTGCAGGGGCAAAGACATGGGCGCGGGCGGCGTCGTCGCGGACGACCAAGCCCTTGGCGAGCATGATCTGCATGAGCTTGAGCGTGGTGGTGTAGCCACCGGCGCCGAGAGCGTCGTGAACCTCGCGTACCGTCTGTGGACCGCGCTCCCAAAGCACCTGGAGGATGTCCCATTCCGCTGGCGTTGCCTTCATGCGAAGATTACATACGAAGCCATTCGTAATGTCAACGAAATTCTTCGTACTTCTAATTTCTGGCGTCGCTTGTTTACACGCGCAGTCAGAGGGCGCTTTGCGCCAAGCCTTTGAGGGGAAGACGGTTCGGGTGAAGATGGACCTGCCGGCGACCAACGAGGGGGTGGATATTCAGTATCGGGGGGAGCCGCCGCTGGACTTCCGGAGCTATTCGCAGCGTATCAAGCGCTTCGGCGTTTCTCTGCGGAACGGGGATAGCGTGATGGTGACCACGGTCCGCGTAAAGGGCAAGAACATCGAGTTTCAACTTGGCGGCGGAGGGTACGGCACCTTTGGCGACCCGAGCGGCAACGTTTCGCTGGGGACCGTGTCGAAGAGCCGGCGGGAGCAGGACCTGGAGCGGGACATCCGGAACGAGACGAACATGACGCGGCGGAACCAACTGAGCCGGGAGCTGTCGCGGATCGCGGCGGACCGGGAGCGGGAGAACAGCGACCGGCGGGCGCGCGAGGTGGAGTTGACGGCGCTACGGCAACGGGAGATTGAAGAGAAGCGGCTGCAGGCGGGGTCTCGATTCAACCTGCGCTTTCCGGACAACTACTTGAAAGAGACGGTGCCGACGCCGGAGGAGATCCGGACGATGCTGCGCGAGTATGTGGACTTTGACGGGATGGGGGGCAACGGGGAGCCGGCGATGCCACGGTCGAACCAGGTGCGGAAGGGGATGCAGACGGATGAGGTTTATGGAATTCTGGGTGAGCCGTCCGATACGACGCGGGGTTCGCTCGGCGAGTTTGAGCAGGTGACGGCGACTTGGGTGCAGAGCGGGGGGGCGACGAAGGTGGTTTTCATCAATGGGGTGGCGGTGAAGATTTCGGTGCAGACTCGTTGAGCAACCTGGTTGAGTGGTTGGACCGGCTGGGACTGGAGACGTGGGGCTCGCGCGTTTGGCGGAGGCAGCTTTTCCGTTGTTTGGAGTGTGGGGGATTGCTGCGGAGGGACGAGAGCGCGATGCGGTGCGGGTGCGGGCAGAGCTATCCGGTGATTGCGGGGGTTCCTATGCTGCTGCCGAGTGTGCGGACTTCGCCGGCGGCGGCGCCGTTGACCGAGGCGGAGGTGGGACAGGTGGTGGCGGCGTTTGGGATCAAGGACGACCCGGCGACGCGGGCGCGATTTGCGGCGATTTTCGGGCGGACGTATCAGTTTGCCGAATCGTTTCTTGAGGCCGAGAACAACTACCTGCTGCAGCGGCTGGCGATTAACCGCGAGGCGCGGCCGACCGTGGAGGCGCTGGCGGCGCCGGGTACGGGGGAGGCCGCGTTTGCCGTGGTGCGGCACTACGTGCCGGAGAGTTTGGCGCGGGGCGGGAGCACGGAGCCGCTGCTGCGGCACGCGCGGGGCGGATGGAGCTTGGGCTTGCGCTGGGCGGAGGGGCCGGAGGCGGGTTTAACGCCGCTGCCAGTGACGGTGCTGCCGGGTCGGGAGATTAGCCTGCCGGTGCGGCTGACGGCACCGGGGACTTTGGGCACGGGCGCGTTGCGGGTGGTGTTGGTGCATGTGGATGGACACCTGCTCGAAGGGAGCGAGCGGTTTTCGATTTCGATTGTGGAGAAGGTGCAGCGGCCCTACCGGCCGCTGGATCCGATTCGCGGGCCGCTGGCGGCCGACTACGATGAGGACCATCGAATCGGGATCCGGATGGTGGAGCGGGCGGTGAACCTGGCGCACGCGCGGCGGGGATTGGAGATTGCGAGTTCGTCTTCGCCGGCCACGTGCAACCTGGGTTGCCTGACGGTGAACATCGACATTGACGCGCAGACGATGCAGGCGGCGCAAGTGGTGTTTGAGAAGCGCGGCTACAGCAACGTGATCTTCGCTTGCTGCGACGCGCTGCGGCTGCCGTTTGCGGCGGAGACGTTCGACTTTGTGGCGACGTTTGCGGCGTTGCACCACTTTGCGGATCCGGTGAGCGTGCTGCGGGAGGCGGCGCGCGTGGTGAAGCCCGGGGGGTTCGTAGCGGTGATGTGCGAGCCGACGGGGCATGAGTTTGAGCGGCCGCATCCGCAGATTGTAGAGGTGCTGGAGCACGGGGTGAACGAGCAGATCTTCTCGATTGACGAGTATGCGCGGATGTTCCATGCGGCGGGGCTGCGGCCGACGTCGTCGCAGTTGGACGATGACTCGTTGAAGGTGATTCTGCGCCGCTAGGCGAGGAGTTCGCGGATGACCTGGCCGCCGACCTGGCTGAGCTGCTTTTCGCGACCGGCGTGGAGGTAGCGGAGCTTGGAATCATCGAGGCCGAGCAGGTGGAGTAGGGTGACGTGGAGGTCGCGGAGGGGGTGGACGGTTTCGACGGCGGTGCCGCCGACTTCGTCCGTGGCGCCGATAATAGAGCCGGCTTTGACACCGCCACCGGCGAGCCACATGGACATGGCGTTGGCGTTGTGATCGCGTCCCCAGGCTTGGCTGCCACGGCGGATGCCATTGTCCGGGCTGCGGCCGAATTCGCCGGCCCAGACGACGAGGGTGTCGTCGAGGAGGCCGGTGCGTTTGAGGTCTTTAAGGAGGCCGCTGATGGGCTTGTCGATGGCGCGGAGGCGGGAACCGTGAGCTTTGTCGATGTAGTCGTGAGAGTCCCAGCCCATGGCGATTACCTGGACGAAGCGGACGCCTTTTTCAACGAGGCGGCGGGCGAGGAGACAGCGGCGGCCGAGTGCGTCGGCGTCTTTGTTAGGGCCGCCGATGCCGTAGAGGGCGAGGGTGGCGGGGGACTCTTTGGCGAGGTCGACGATGCCGGGCATTTCGGCTTGCATGCGGAAGGCGAGTTCGTAGCTTTCCAGGCGCGCGTCGAGTTCGGCGTGGTCCGGACGGCGGGCGCGATGGAGCTGGTTGAGCTCCTTCCAGAAGCCGAGGTTGGCCTGTTGGCGCTCTTTGGTCATGCCGGGGGGCGGAGCCATATCGAGAATGGGCGCGCCTTCGGGGCGGAGGGGTGTGCCTTGATAGTAGGCAGGCAGGAAGCCGTTGGACCAGTTGGCGGCGCCGCCCTGGGGATAGGCGACGTCGGGCAGGACGAGGAACGACGGGAGGTTTTGGTTGACGGTGCCGAGGCCATAGGAGGCCCAGGCGCCGAGGGCGGGGTCGCCGCCGAACTGGTTGCCGGTGTTGAGGTGATAGAGGGCGGTGGGATGGTTGACGCTGTCGCCTTTGAGGCCGCGATAGAAGCAGCAATCGTCGACCACCTCGCTGAAGTTTTCGAGGAGCGAGTTGATCTCGATGCCCATTTTGCCGACGCGGCGGAACTCGAAGGGGCTCTTGACGTAGTAGCGTTCGCCCGTGTTCATGTTGGCTTCGAACTTGTTGCGCTCCTTGGCGAAGCGGGTCATGTGAAGCTGGGCGAGTTTGGGCTTGGGGTCGAAGGTATCGATATGGCTGGGGCCGCCTTCCATGAGCAGGAAGATACAGTGCTTGGCTTTGGCGGGGTGGTGAGGCGGCTTGGGCGTGAGGGGTCCGGCGTTGGCTTGTTCGGCGAGGAGAGCGCTGAGGGCGACGGTGCCGAGGCCCATGCCGGAGCTGAAGAGAAGATCGCGGCGGGAGAATTTAGTAGACATAGACGAACTCGTTCGCGTTGAGGAGCATGAGGGTGACGTCGGAGAGGGCGCGGGTGGCGGGGCCGACGTCGGAGGGGTGCAGGTTCGGTTCGTAGGGCGCGGGGTCGGGCGCCTGAACGAACTCAGAGGTTTGGCCTGTGAGTTCGCTCGTGATTTTGTGGACGAGGGGTTGGGGCTTGGGCTTGGCGGGCGGTGGGTTGGTTTTGTGGAAGGCCAACATGCGGGTGAAGTGGCGGGTGGCCGCTTCGAGTTCGGCGGGTTGGACTGGGCGGTTGAAGGCGAGTTCGAAGGCGCGACGGAGACGGGCTGGTACCGTGGGCGCTTCCTTTTCGAGGCGGGCGGCCATGGCGAGGGCGAGGTCGTTGGTGAACCGGCTGTTGAGGAGGCCGAAGGCTTGGGTGGGTACCGTGGAGGCTTCGCGGCGTTCGCAGGAGAGATCGAGCGTGGGGCCGTTGAAGACTTCGACGAGGGGATCGGGGAGGCTGCGTTGTTGGAAGGTATAAATCGTCCGGCGGTTGCGCTGGCGGCGGAGGGGCGAAGGGGCGTAGGCCGGGGCGAGGGAGCCCATGCGGTGCTGGGGTTGGCGGGCGACATCTTCGTTGATTTGCGGAAAGACGCCGGGGCCGCCGGCTTCGAGGTTGAGTTCGCCGCTGACGGCGAGGAGGCTGTCGCGAAGGGCTTCGGCTTCCAGGCGACGGGGTTGGAAGTGGGTGCTTTGGTAGGCGGCGGATTGGAGGATGAGCCGGTGGATGGGTTTGAGGCGCCAGCCGTTTTGGACGAGGGCTCCAGCGAGCCAATCGAGGAGTTCCGGATTGGTGGGCTTCTTGCCCATCTTGCCGAAGTTACTGGGGTCGGCGGCGAGGCCTTCGCCGAAGTGGGTTTGCCAGAGGCGATTGACGATGACGCGGGCGGTGAGCGGATTCCTGGGATTGGCGATCCACTGGGCGAAGGCGCTGCGTCGGCCGGCGACGGTATTCGGGATTTCCGGCGCGGGGTATTGACCGGCCATTTCGAGCGCGGAGAGGACACCGGGCGTGACAGCTTCGGCGGGAGACTGGATGTTGCCGCCGGGGAGGATGTGGACGGGGGCGGGACGGTACTGAGCGAGGGGTGGATACTTGAGCGCGGGGCCGCCGTCGGTTTGGCCGTCGAGGGGGCCGCTGGAGACGGCGAAGGCGAGGGGCTCGAAGCGGTTGAGCGACTCCTGATAGAGCTGCGAATGCTTTCGGTAGAGCTTGAACTCCTCGTGCTCTTCGGAGTCGGGGTGGTTTCGGCGGAACTCCTTCATGCTCGCGACGGTGCGCTCGTAAAGGGCCTGCATGTGGGCGGCGCCGGCGGGGAGATCGGTGGTGTTTTCGGTAGGGAGGAAGGGGAGTTTGGGGCGCGCGAACTCTGTCGAGGCGAAGACGGCCTGGACGCGGTAGTAGTCCTTGGTGGGAATGGGGTCGAACTTGTGGTCGTGGCACTTGGCGCAGCCGAGGGTGAGGCCGAGGAAGGTGCTGACGGTGTTGTGGGCGACGTCGTCGAGGAAGAGCTGGCGGGTGACGGCTTCGACGGACATGGCGGTGTGTTCCCAGGGGCCGGAGCGGAGGAAGCCGGTGGCAATCAGGGCTTCGGGGTTGCCGGGGTAGAGTTCGTCGCCGGCGATCTGTTCGCGGATGAACTGGTCGTAGGGCTTGTCCTGATTGAAGCTGCGGATGACGTAGTCGCGGTAGCGCCAGGCGTTGGGGCGTTCGAAGTCGTTCGAGTAGCCGCTCGAATCGGCGTAGCGGACGACGTCGAGCCAGTGGCGGGCGAAGCGTTCGCCGTAGCGGGGGGAGGCGAGGAGGCGGTCGATGAGCTTGTCCCAGGCTTGGGGGGACTTGTCGGCGAGGAAG